>DATIPJ010000988.1:0-24195 GCA_035472155.1 Kofleriaceae bacterium | reverse complement strand
GCGCAGACCACCGCGATCGCGCAGACCGCCGTGCGCGCGATGCCGCCGGGCACGGTGCCGCCGTTGATCATGCAGTACAGCGCGACGTCCGTCCCGATCATGCAGATCGCGATGGAGAGCGACACGCTGTCCGAGCAGCAGCTATTCGACTACGGCATCAACTACATCCGCTCCGAGATCGCGACGATCCCCGGTGCCCAGATCCCGTATCCGTACGGCGGCAAGCAGCGCGGCATCATGGTCGACATCGACCCGCAGCGGCTCCACGCGCTCGGGCTGTCGCCGCGCGACGTCCAGAGCGCGCTGTCGCTGCAGAACGTGGTGCTGCCGTCCGGCACCGCCAAGATGGGCACCAACGAGTACCCGATCTTCATCGCGTCGAGCCCCGAGACGCTCGACGAGCTCGCCGGGCTGCCGATCAAGACGGTCGAGGGCCGCACCGTGTACATCCGCGACGTCGCCAACGTCCGCGACGGCAACACGCCGCAGACCAACCTGGTCCACGTCGAGGGCCGCCGCTCGGTGCTGATGACCATCCTCAAGAACGGCGACGCCTCGACGCTCGAGGTCAACCAGCGGATCCGCGACGCGATCCCGCGCGCGCTCGACCGGTTGCCCAAGGAGGCGCAGGGCCACGTCCAGGTCAAGATGCTGTTCGATCAGTCGATCTTCGTGAAGGCGTCGATCGACGGCGTGGTCCGCGAGGCGCTGATCGCCGCCGGCCTCACCGGCCTGATGATCTTGATGTTCCTCGGCAGCTGGCGCTCGACGCTGACCGTGGTGATCTCGATCCCGCTGTCGATCCTGTTCTCGTGCATCGTGCTGTGGGCGCTCGGCGAGACGCTCAACGTGATGACGCTCGGCGGCCTGGCGCTCGCGGTCGGCATCCTGGTCGACGACGCGACGGTGGCGATCGAGAACATCCACCGCAACATGCACCAGCGCAAACCGTTCACCCGCGCGATCATCGACGGCGCGCAGCAGATCGCAGTCCCGGCGTTCGTCTCGACGCTGTGCATCTGCATCGTGTTCGCGCCGATCGCGTTCCTGACCGGCGCGGCGCGCTCGCTGTTCGTCCCGATGGGGCTCGCGGTCGTGTTCGCGATGCTGATGTCGTATCTGCTGTCGCGCACGCTGGTGCCGACGATGGTGCACTACCTGCTGCGCCACGAGACCGCCGGCCCGAACCGGTTCACGGCCGCGTTCGAGCGCGGCTTCTCGCGCCTGCGCAACTCCTACGGGCGCGGGCTCGCGTGGGCGCTGCAGCACCGCCCGTTCGTGGTTGCCGGGTTCCTGATCTTCATCGCCGGATCGCTGGCGATGCTGCCGCTGATCGGGCGCGACTTCTTCCCCACCGTCGACGCGGGCCTCATCAAGCTCCACGTGCGCGGCGTGCCGGGGACGCGGATCGAGGAGACCGAGAAGCGGATCGCGGCGATCGAGCAGACCATCCGCGGCCTGATCCCGCCCGCCGAGGTCGAGACGATGATCGACGTCATCGGCATGCCGTACTCGGGCATCAACCTGTCGCTCAGCGAGGGCGCCGCGGTGTCGCCGGCCGACGCCCAGATCCTGATCGCGCTCAAGCCGGGTCACCGGCCAACCGAGGACTACGTGCGCGGGCTGCGCAGCTCGCTGCGCCGCGTCTACCCCGAGACCACGTTCTTCTTCCTCGCGCCCGATATCTCGACCCAGGTGCTCAACTTCGGGCTCGCGGCGCCGATCGACCTCCAGGTCGTCGGCCCGATCGGCAGCGAGGACGCCACGCTGAAGGTCGCGGAGAACCTGGCGGAGAAGGTCGCCCGGGTGCGCGGCGCAGCCGATGTCCACCTCGCGCAGGTCTCCAAGGTCCCGCAGATCCGGATCGCGATCGATCGCGTCGAGGCCCAGCAGATCGGGCTGACCGAGCGCGATGTCGCCAGCGACCTGCTGGTCTCGCTGGCGTCGAGCGGCCAGGTCTCGCCGACCTACTGGCTCGACAAGCGCGGCGTGCAGTACACCGTCTCGGTCCAGACGCCGCAGTACGCGATCGACTCGACCGACGCGCTGAAGGCCACGCCGATCTCGGCGGGCGACAAGGTCCAGACGATCGGCAACCTGACCCAGATGACGCGGTCGACCGGCCCCGCCAACATCACGCACTACAATGTGGCGCGCACGTTCGACGTGCAGGCCAACGTCGATGGCACGGACCTCGGGTCGGTCAGCGATGCGATCGGCGAGATCGTCGAGCAGGCGCGCAAGTCGGTGCCGACCGGCACGCGGATCACCGTCAAGGGCCAGGCCGAGAGCATGGAGAGCTCGTTCAACGGCCTGCGCTCCGGCCTGGCGTTCGCGGTGCTGCTCGTCTACCTGTTGATGGTCGTGAACTTCCAGTCCTGGCTCGACCCGTTCATCATCCTGATGGCGCTGCCGGGCGCGCTCGCGGGCATCGTGTGGATCCTGTTCCTGACCGGCACCACGCTGTCGGTGCCCGCGCTGATCGGCTCGATCATGTGCGTCGGCGTCGCGACCGCGAACTCGATCCTCGTGGTGTCGTTCGCCAACGAGCTGCGGATGACGCGCGACGCGAGGGGCGCGGCGCTCGGCGCGGGCATGACGCGCCTGCGGCCGGTGCTGATGACCGCCCTGGCGATGGTGCTCGGCATGATGCCGATGGCGCTCGGGCTCGGCGAGGGTGCCGAGCAGAATGCACCGCTCGGCCGCGCCGTGATCGGCGGCCTGGTGCTCGCCACGATGACCACGCTGTTGTTCGTCCCGGTGATGTACAGCCTGCTGCGCCGGCACCCACCGGCGCACCGTGAAGTGGACGTATGACTCCAGAACCAAAGACACCGGTACCGGACCACCCGACGCACGAGCCCGAGGACCTCGGGTTCACGCTGCCGCCGCCGGCGCGGGCGTCGCGCACCGGCGTGTTGATCGTGCTCGCGGTGGTGATCGGTGGCGCGTTCGCGTTCGGCTGGTCGCAGCGCAGCAAGGCGAACAGCCGCATCGAGCAGCCGGCGGCGGAAGGCCGGCCGACCCGTGTCGAGGTGATGAAGCCGCAGGTGGTCGAGAGCGATCGCGCGCTGAGCTTGCCGGCGACGGTGCGCGCGCTCGAGCAGACCAAGATCTACCCGCGCGTCACCGGCTACGTGCGGCGCTGGCTGGTCGATATCGGCGACAAGGTCACCGCGGGCCAGCTGCTCGCCGAGATCGATACGCCCGAGGTCAACGCCCAGCTCGCCCAGGCGCGCGCGCAGCTCGCCCAGGCGCAGGCGCAGGCCAAGCAGGTGATCGCACAGCGCGACTACTCGAAGTCGAACACCCAGCGCTACGAATCGCTCGCCGATCAGAAGCTGGTGTCCAAGTCGCAGGTCGAGCAGACCCAGGCCCAGGCCTCGACCGACGAGGCCAGCGTGGTGTCGGCGCAGTCGAACGTGATCGCGCAGCAGGCCAACGTGCGGCGGTTGATCGACACCCAGGGGTTCTCGCGCGTGCTCGCGCCGTTCGCCGGTACGATCACCGCGCGCAACATCGAGCGCGGCGACCTGGTCAGCGAGACCAAGGTCGCCGAGCTCTACACGCTGGTGGCGATCGATCCGATCCGCATCCTCATCGATGTGCCGCAGACCGTGGCGGCGAGCGTGAAGGCAGGGGCCGAGGCCTCGCTCGTCGTGCGCGAGTACCCGGGGCGCAAGTTCGTCGGCAAGGTGACCCGCGCCGCGGGCGCGCTCGATCCCGACCTCCACACGATGACGACCGAGGTCCAGGTGCCCAACCCCGACGGCGCGCTGATGCCGGGCATGTATGTTCAGGCGCAGCTGACGTTCCCGGTCCCGCATCGCGTGGTCGAGATCCCGGCGACGGCGCTGTACAACGATGCACAGGGCCTGCGCGTCGCGGTCGTCGATGCGCAGCAGAAGCTGCACTTCGTGCCGATCACGATCGAGCGCGACACCGGCGCCACGCTGCACGTCGCGACCGGGCTCACCGGGGACGAGCGCGTGGTCAAGATCGCCGTCGCGGACCTCGTCGAGGGCGATCCCCTCGAGGTCGCGCAGCCGCCGCAGGCCGGCAGCGCAGCGACTGCGCCCGCGAAAAAGTAGCCCGCATCGCTGCAGCGCGGCGCGACCTCGGATGGAGAATTCCATGTCCGATGAATTCCTCGACGGGTGAGAACCGAGAGAGCGGTCAAACGCGCGCGATCACACTCGGTGAGATCGAGTGTCGCCACTAAGATGTGCAGCCGGGGCGACTATCGCCAGTGATGGAGAGGATCGCGATGAAGAGACTCGTGCACGTCTGTCTCGCTAGCTTGCTCGTGGCCGCGTGTGGCAGCGACGGGCCAAACTTCGGACCGGAGACCACGCCCACCGCGGCGCAGCAGTCGGGGGTCACATCGACCGAGTCGAGCCTGGTCGTGCTCGCGGCGGCCGATACGCAAGGCGCCGCAACGGCGGGCGCCGCGTTCGGGCTCGCCACCAGCTCGCTGATCTTGATCGCGCCGAATTCGAGCGGACGCACGGGCCAGGATCGGCCGTTCGCGTGGCCGGTCGATGGCGTGCTCGATCAAGCGCTCGGACGCGCGCTCGGCGCCACCGGCCAGCGGGCAGACGACTGCGCCGTCGTCGGGCCGACCAGCGTCAAGTGGACGGCGTGCTCGGAGAATGGCTTCACGATCGACGGCACCGTGAGCTGGGGCCCCGGCCACGTCGAGGTCGACGTCAAGATCAACGGCAGCACCCAGGGCTTCACCTTCGAGTACGAGATCTCGGGCAACATGACGGTGTCGACCACGGCGATCCACGGCGACATGACGTTCTCGGGCAGCGCGACCGTCAATGGCATGAAGTTCAGTGAATCCGTGCACTCGGAGGTCGATGTGCAGATTGCAGACGGCTGTATCACGAGTGGCACGTTGACCGTCACGGTGAGTGGCTCTGGGACCGGGTCGGTCAATGGCGCCGTGCAGGTCATCTGGACCGGCTGCCACGCGTTCAAGGTCCGCAACGCGTAGCGCCAGACGGCTGGCGCCCATTGTGGCGCTGGCGGTCATACCGGCCGCCAGGACTGTTGCTTTACACTGGGCAGATGGGTGAGGAGTCCGCCACTCGTCGGCTCGGAAAGCTCGATCTCGCAGAGACCTTGCCCAACACCGGCGGCGAGTCCGAGGACCTGCCGTTCGGAGGCGCGATCGGCCGCTATCTGGTGCTCGGCGTGCTCGGGCGCGGCGGCATGGGCGTGGTGTACGAGGCGTACGATCCGGTGCTCGATCGCCGCATCGCGGTGAAGCTGTTGCACGAGCTCACCGCCGACGATGCGAGCGCCGGGCGGGCGCGCATGCAGCGCGAGGCCCAGGCGCTCGCGCGGCTCTCGCATCCCAACGTGATCACGGTGCACGACGTCAGCGAGCACGGCGCCGCGACGTATATCGCGATGGAGCTGGTACAGGGCACCACGCTGCATCGCTGGCAGGCGCGCAAGGGCTGGCGCGAGATCATCGGCGCGTACATCGCGGCGGCGCGCGGGCTCGGCGCGGCCCACGCCGCCGGGCTGGTTCACCGCGACTTCAAGCCCGACAACGTGCTGGTCGGCGACGACGGGCGCGTGCGGGTCACCGACTTCGGGCTGGCGCGGCTCGCCGGTCACGCGATCACCGCGCCGCTGCCCCAGACGAGCCCGCTCGCGGGCAGCCTCACCGAGGAGGGCGCGGTGATGGGCACGCCGTCGTACATGGCGCCCGAGCAGATCGACGGTGGCACGGTCGACGCGCGCAGCGATCAGTGCGGGTGGTGCATCGCGCTGTGGGAGGCGCTCTACCGCGAGCAACCATTCATCGGCGGGACGCTGGAGCTGCGCAGCGCCGCGATGAAGAGCGACGCGCCGCGGCCGCCGGCGAGCACGCAGGTTCCGCGCGCGGTGGCGCGCATCCTGTTGCGCGGCCTGCAGCCGGATCCCGAGAAGCGCTGGCCGAGCATGGCGGCCCTGGTCGGTGCGCTCGAGCGCGCCACGTCATCGCGCCGGGTCGCGATCGCGGTCGCGGGGGTGGCGGCGGCGGTGCTCGCGGTCGCGGTGTTCGTCGCGGGGCGGTCGAGCGCGGCCCCGGCGTGCGGCGGCGCGGGCGCGCCCGTCGATGCGCTGTGGGCACCGGCCGTCGAGCGCGACATCGCGCGCGTGTTCGCGGCGAGCGGGGCGCCGTTCGCCGGCGATGCGGTGGCCGCGCTCGGCCGCTCGGTCGCCGGGTGGCGCGGCCGCTGGCAGCGGATCGCCGTCGAGAGCTGCGAGGCGACGCGGGTCGGCACCCAGAGCGCGGTCGCGCTGGATCTGCGCACCGCGTGCCTGATGCGCGCGCGCGATCAGGTGCGCACCGCGCTCGCCGCGATCGCGGGCGCCGAACGGCCCGAGCGCAAGCTCGTCGAGACGGCCGCCACCCGTGCGCTGCCGGACCTCGACGCGTGCAGCGACGTCGCCGCGCTCGCGGGTGCGGCGGCGCCGCCGCGCGATCCGGTGGCGCGGCTCGCGATCGAAGCCCAGCTCGATGCGCTCGAGCGCGTGGCCAAGGGCAGCGTGTCGATCGAGCACGCGCGCCGCCTGATCCCCGAGGCCGAGCGCCAGATCTCGGCGGCGGTTGCGCTCGCCTGGGCGCCGCTCACCGCCCGCGCTCGCCGCCGTCTCGAGGAGCTGCAGTTCCAGCTCGGCGACGGCAAGACCGCGCGCGCGACGCTGCTCGCCGCCGCGGCCGATGCCTCGGCGGCCGGCGATCTCGATCAGCTGGTCGAGATCTACCTCGAGCTGGTCGAGGTCGAGGCCCGGCTGACCTCGGAGTTCGCGCTCGGCGAGGGCTGGAGCAAGCTGGCGGGCGGCACCCTCGCGCGGCTCGGACCGCGCCCGCAGAAGCAGCTCGCGGTGACGCGGTCGCGCGGCCTGATCGCGCAGCGCGCCGGGCGTGCGAGCGAGGCGCGCGATGCCTACACCGCGGGGCTCGCGCTCGCCAAGGCGATCGGGCCGGTCGACGAGCTCCGTCTGCGGATCGACCTCGGGCTGACCGAGAGCGACCTGGGTGAGCTCACGTCGGCGCGCGATCACCTCGACCGCGCGCTGGAGCTCGCGCGCCGCGAGCTGGGCGACAAGCACCCGCGGGTCGCCCAGATCCAGCACAACCTCGGCACCGTGGTGTATCGCCAGGGCCGCTACGCCGAGTCCGAGCGGATGTTTCGCACCGCGCTCGAGGGCCGCGCGGCCGCCTACGGCACCGACTCGGTCGACTACGCGCTCACCCTCGACGCGATCGGCAACGCCGAGCTGATGCAGGATCGCGTGCCGGAGGCGCGATGCGCGCCCACGATCAGACCGACGCGACCGACCTCGCCGAGAGCCGGTTCGCCCTGGCGCGCGCGATCGCCGGCATCGACCGCGCGCGGGCCGTCGAGCTCGCGACCCAGGCGCGCGACGCCTATCGAACCGCCGGACCGGGCCATGCGAAGCGCCTGGCCGCCGTCGAGGCGTGGCGCGCGCACCCGGGCTAGTATTCCCCATGGCCACGTTCGATCTCGACGGCACGTCCCTGTTCTATGAAGACACCGGCCCCGGCTCGACCGGGGAGACGATCGCCTTCAGCCACGGCCTCTTGTGGGGTACCGAGCTGTTCGCGGCCCAGATCGCGGCGCTGCGCGGGCGCTATCGCTGCATCGCGTGGGATCACCGCGGCCAGGGCCAGAGCGGGGCGGACCACCGGTTCACGATCGGCATGGAGCTGGTGTGGCAGGACGCGATGCAGCTGCTCGACAAGCTCGTCGGTGGCCCGGTGCACTTGCTCGGCCTGTCGATGGGCGGCTTCGTCGCGATGCGCATGGCGGCGCGCCGGCCGGACCTGGTGCGGTCGCTGATGCTGCTCGAGACCTCGAGCGACCCCGAGCCGGTCGAGAACATCGCGCGCTACCGCATGCTGACGCGGGTCACCAAGCTGCTCGGCCCCAAGCCGGTCAAGAACAAGGTCGCGCCGATCATGATGGGCAAGACGATCCTCGGCGACAAGGCGCGCAAGGACGAGCTCGCCAGGTACGTGGACCTGATGTCGCGGCGGCGCGATATCTGGCGCGCGGTCAACGGCGTGATCGACCGCGCCGGGATCCACGCAGAGCTGTCGCGGATCACCGCGCCGACCCTGGTCGTCGTCGGCGACGAGGATGTCGCCACGCCGCGCGCCAAGGCGGAGAAGATCGCCGGCGCGATCGCAGGCGCCAAGCTGGTGACGATTCCGCGCGCCGGGCACTCGTCGCCGGTCGAGGAGCCGGCGGCCGTGACCGCGGCGATCGAGGACTTCCTGCGCGCGCTGTCTGCGCGGGCGCCCGCTACGGAGGCTGCCGCAACGTGAAGTAGAACGTGGCGCCGGTGCCGACCGCGGCGTCGGCCCAGATCCGCCCGCCGTGGCGCTCGATGATGCGATGCACGGTGGCCAGGCCGATGCCGGTGCCCTTGAACTCGGCGTCGCTGTGCAGCCGGTGGAACGGCGCGAACAGGTGGTTGGCGTTCGTGGGGTCGAAGCCCGCGCCGTTGTCGCGCACGAAGTAGATCCGCTCGTTGCCGTAGCCCGCAGCGCCGACCTCGATCCGGGCGCGCTCGCAGCGCGCGCTGAACTTCCACGCGTTGCCGAGCAGGTTGTCGAGCAGGACGCGCATCAGCTTGGGGTCGGCGTGGCAGGCGAGCTCGCGTCCGACGACCGCGTCGACGGAGCGCTCGGGATCGCCGCGCCGGAGATCCTCGAGCACCGCGCTCGCGATCGCCGACAGATCGACGGCGGAGCGCACGATCTGGGCGCGGCTGATCCGCGACAGCGAGAGCAGCGCGTCGATCAGGTCCGACATCTGGGCCGTGGCCGAGAGGACGCGACGCAGGTGCTTGCGGCTCTCGGGGTCGAGCCGATCGCCGGCGTCCTCCTCGAGCGCCCGCGTGAAGGCGTCGATCGAGCGCAGCGGGCCGCGCAGGTCGTGCGACACCGAGTAGCTGAACGCCTCGAGCTCGCGGTTGGCGATCGCGAGCTCGCGGTTGGCGTCGGCCATCTCGCGGTTGGCGTTGGCGATCTCGCGGTTGGTGCGCTCGAGCTGCTCGACCAGCGCCGCCCGGGTCGCGGCGAGCTCGCGCGCGGCGCGCGCCTCGGCGGCCTCGTGCTCGCTGCGCAGCAGCTGCTCGCGGATCGTGCGGTGCTCGTCCTCGAACTGCTTGCGGCGGATCTGCGCCTGTACCCGGGCCTTGAGCACATCGAGCCCGCTCGACTTCGAGATGAAATCGTCGGCGCCCGCCGAGAAGCCATCGATCATCGCGTCGCGGCCCTCGAGCGAGGTCAGCATGATGAGCGGGATGTCGCGGACCACGGGCGCGGCCTTGATCCGCGCGCAGGTCTCGGCGCCCGATAGCCCCGGCATCACGCGGTCGAGCAGGATGCAGTCGACGTGCTGGACCGCGAGCAGATCGATCGCCTCCTCGCCCGACGTCGCCTGCGCCACGTCGTAGCCCTCGTCGCGCAGCTGATCGGCGAGCGCATGGAGGTAGGTCGGGCTGTCATCGACGGCGAGGATGCGCTTGGGCGCCAGCAGGCTGATCGTGTCTTCGGGCGCCTCGCGGGCGGCGCGCAGCACCGCGCGCAGCCGGGTGAGGATGAGCTCGACATCGGATTCCTTGCGGATGAATGCGTCGGCGCCTGCGTCGAGCGCGTGGACCTCCGAGGACGTGTCGTCCGAGCCGGTCAACAGGATGCAGGGCGTGGTGCGCAGCGCGAGGTCGAGCCGCACGCGCCTGACCACCGTCGCACCGTCCATGTCGGGCATCGATCCGTCGACGATGATCGCGGCCGGTCGCTGGCTCGCCGCGATCCGGAGCCCCTCGGGGCCCGATGCCGCTTCGGCGGTCGCGTAGCCCGCGCGGCCGAGCGCCTCGACGATCGCCGCGCGGAACGTCGGGCTGTCATCGATCACCACGACCAGCCGGTCCGGCGTGGAGCCGCTGCTGCCGATCAGCTGGCGGATCCGATCGATCATCGCCGCGGTGTCGTACGGCTTGCCGATGTAGTCGTTGGCGCCGGTGCGAAGCCCGCGGATCCGATCCTTGACCTCCGCCTCGGTCGACAGCATCAGCACCGGTAGCTCCGCGTACCGGGGATCGGCGCGCAGCTCCTCGAGAAACGCAACGCCGTCGCCGTCGGGCAGCAGCACGTCGAGGATCGCGAGCGCGACGGTGTGCCCGGCGAGCGCGCTGCGCGCCTCGGCCAGGTTCGCGGCCGGCACCGACCGGAACCCCGCGGTGTCGAGCGCCTCGACGAGATCCATCCGCACGGTGAGGCTGTCATCGACGATCAGGATCGCGCTCATGGCCGGCGCACCTTCTGGGCGACGCGCTGCTCGAGCGCGGGCCCGATGTCCGAAAGCGGCAAGACCCGCTCCGCCGCGCCGCAAACGACGGCTTCGCGAGGCATCCCGTATACGATACTCGTCGCTTCGTCCTGGGCGACGGTGAATCCGCCCGCCTCTCGGATCGCGAGCAAGCCGGCCGCGCCGTCGCGCCCCATGCCGGTCAAGAGGCCCGCAGCACAACGCGCCTGATACTCGATCGCGACCGATTCGAATAGGGAATCGACCGAGGGTCGGCAGAAGTGGCGAGGTGGGCTTAACGTGAGTCGGGCCAGACCGCGCTCGACCACGAGGTGGTTGCCCGCGGGCGCACACAGCACACGGCCGGGCGGGCCGGCGATCGGATCGCGGTCCTGTGCCACGCGCACGCTCCGCGAGGTCTGGACCCCCAGCCACTCGGCGAACGAAGCGGAGAACGCGGCATCGATATCGAGCACGACCAGGATCCCGACCGGCAGGTTCTGCGACATCGCGCCGATCACCTCGACGAGCGCGCCGGGTCCACCGGTCGAAGCACCCAGCGCGACGACCTCGGCCGACGCGTGCGGATCCTCGCCGCTGGCCGGGCGGCGGTGGATCGGTGGGCCCGTGATCCGCTCCTTGCGCGCCGGATCGATGCGCGCGCGCAGGTGGGTGATGACCTTGATCTTCGATACCATGCGAACCGCCGCCACGAACCGGTCCTCCCAGCTCGCGTCGTTGTCGTCGTGGGACTTGTCCAGGACATCGACCGCTCCCGCGGCCAGTGCATGGTAGGTGTCGAACATTTCGCCGCGGTTGAACGACGCGGAGACGATCAGGATCGGCGTCGGCGCGTGCGCCATGATCTGCTCGGTGGCGGCGAGGCCGTTCATGTCCGGCAGCGCGAGATCGAGCGTGATGACGTCGGGCCGCAGGCGCTGCGCCAGCTCCACCGCGCGCCGGCCGTCGCCGGCCTCGGCGACGACCTGCAGGTCGGGCTCGCGCCCCAGGATCTCGATCAGCCGCTGGCGAACGGTGAGCGAATCGTCGACGACGAGGACGCGGATCATCGGCGCACCAGCTTCCGGATCATGTCGAGCAGCTTGACCTGGTCGAAGTCGCTCTTGACGACGTAGCCCTGGGCGCCGACCGCGAACCCGCGCGGCTGGTCGTCGGGCCGGTTGCGCGACGTCACCAGGATCGCCGGGATGCCCGCGACCGCGGGATCCGCGCGCAGCGCCGTGATGAACCCGAAGCCGTCCATGCCGGGCATCTCGACATCGACCAGGATCAGGCCGTAGCCGCGCTGCGCGACCTTGACCAGGCCCTCCTCGGCGGACGATGCGACATCGACCTCGTAGCCCGCGGACTCGAGGATGCTCTGCTCGAGCATGCGGGTCGTCAGCGAGTCATCGACGACCAGGATCGGCGGCGGTTGCCCGGCCGGGGAGACCGTCACGATCGGCATGCCGCGGATCGCCGCGACGACCGCGGTGGGCTCGAGCACCGGCCGGGGCAGGCCCTGGGCGTCGAGCGCCACGCCTCGCACGATCGGGTCGATCGGCGCGCCGGAGGGCAGCGCGCGCACCACGATCTCGTCGACGCCGAGCACGTGATCGACGCCGAGCGCCGCGAGCCCGTCGCCGCCGTCGACGATCACGATCGCGCTCGGCGCGCCGTTCGAGGCGGCGCCCAGCAAGCGCGCGAGAGGCGCGAACGGCACCATCACGTCGTCGAGCGCGACCAGGAGGCCATCGCCGCCGCGCAGCACCGGCATCGCCGTACTCCGGGTGACGCGGCGGACCGACGCGAGCGGCACCGCGGCGATCCGGGTTCCGCCGCCGAGCGCCAGGGCGGACAGCCCCGTGACCTGGGCCGGAACGAGGATCGTGATCTCGGTCCCGAAGCTGCTGGTCCGCGCGACGACCTCGCCGCCGAGGACGTGCGCCGCGTCGCGCACGACATCGAGCCCGATGCCGCGCCCCGACAGCGGGGTGACCTCGGACGAGGTCGTGATCCCGCCGCGCAAGAGGAGGCCGATCAGCTGCTCGCGATCGAGCGCGCGTGCGCGGTCGCGGGCGAGCCCGATGCCCTCGGCCGCGCGGCGCACGGCCTCGAGATCGATGCCGCGGCCGTCGTCGCGGCAGGTCACGGCGATCCGCCGGCCGCGCAGCCCGAACTCGATCTCGACCCGACCTTCGAGGCTCTTGGCGGCCGCGGCTCGGTCCTCGGGCCGCTCGATCCCGTGGGCGACGGCGTTGCGCACCAGCTGGACCAGCGCGCCGGACAGGGTTGCGAGCACCTGGGGATCGACGCGGATCTCGCCGCCGCTCCCGGTAAACGTCACCCGCTTGCCCGCAGCGTGCCCGGCATCGCGCGCGGTGCGCTCGAGCGCGGTGAACGTCGTGCCGGCCGCCAGCAGGCGCAGGCGCTCGGCGTCCTGGCGAACCGCTCGCAGCTCGCGCTCGATCTGATCGAGCCGCTGCTCGATCATGCGCGCATCGCCGACCCCGCGCAGCCGGGTCACCAGCGTGTGGATCTCGGCGAGGCCGCCGAGCACGTCGTCGACCGCACCCGGATCGGCGCGCGGCGCCGGTGTGGCGGCGGTGGCAAGAGGGACCGTGGGACGCGCGCCGGCGGCCGGGGCCGGGGCGAGGGTCTGACTCGCGCTGCGGGTCGGCGCCGGGCTCAGGCTCGCGCTCGCGCTCGGGGGCGGCGGCGCGGGGGGCACGGCCGCAGAGGCCAGCAGCTGCGCGAGGTGCTCCGACATCCGGTCGAGCAGCGCCAGCGCAGCCTCGTTGCGCTGCGGAGCCACGGCGGCGCGCAGCGGGCCGATCACATCCTCCAGCTGATGTGCGAGGTCCGCGAGCTCGCGGTGGCCGACGATCCGCGCGGCGCCCTTCAGCGTGTGGGCGATGCGAAGCAGACGATTGACCACGTCGGTGTCGCCGCGGCTCTCGAGGTCGAGCAGGCCCTTGGTGAGGCCGTCGAGGAGCTCGCGCGCCTCGATCCGGAAGTACTTGAAGCGATCCTGCGCCATCAGCTCGCTTTCCGCTGGACGATGGTCAGCACGTCGGTCGATAGATCGGCGAGCTGCGATGCGGTCTGCAGGGTCTCGCGGGCGCTCGCCTCGGTCTCGCGGGTCGCCCCGGCGGCGCCGCTGATCGCGACGTTGACCTGCTCGACGGCGGTCGCCTGCTGCTTGGTCGACAGCTCGATCTCGCGCGCGGCGTCGGTCGTGGTGCCGACCAGGCTCGCGATCTGGCGGAACGAGGTCGCCATCTCCACGACCTGCGCCGTACCGACGTCGACCGCCTTGCTGCCCGCCTCGGTGGCCATCACCGTCGTGTTGACCGCCGCCCGCACGTCCTCGATCATCGTGCGGATCTCCTTGGTCGAGGCGCCCACGCGATCGGCGAGCTTGCGGATCTCCTCGGCGACGACCCCGAACCGGCGGCCGGCGTCGCCCGCGCCCGCGGCCTCGATCGTCGCGTTGATCGCGAGGATGTTGGTCTGCTCGGCGAGCTCGGACACGATGTCGAGCACGCTGCCGACCTGCTGTGACTTCTTGCCGAGGTCCAGCATGTGGCCGACGATCAGGTCGACCTGCTTGCGGACGGTGGTCGTGGCGTCGTGCCCCTTGGTCACCGTGACCTCGCCGTTGCGCGCCGCCGTGGCGGTCTGCCCGGCGATCTGCGAGACCCGCTTGGCGCTTTCGGCGATCTGGCGCGACGTTGCGAGCAGCTCGTTGATCGTGGTCGCGATCTCGGTCATCGCGGTGGCCTGTTCGCGCGCCCCGGTGGCCTGCTGGTTCGCCGACGCCTGGAGCTCGGTCGACGAGCTCTGGATGTGCCGGACGGCAGAACCGACCTGTCCCGACAGCGAGCTCGTGATCAGCCAGCCGACCAGGATCGTGAGCAGGATCGCGGTGAGGCTGCCCCAGATGATCACGACCTTGGTGGTCTCGCTCGCCGACACCGAGTCGTGCTTGCGGATGTCGAGTAGCCCCAGCTCCTCCTGATCCATCTCGGCGATCAGTGCGCGGATCTTGTCGATCAGCGTCTGGCCCTGGCCGGAGCTGATCGCCGCCGCTGCCGCCTCGAGCGATTCGCTGCGCCGGATCTCGAGCCCGCGCTTGAGCACGGCGAGCTTCTCGTCGATCAACGGACGTAGCGCATCGAGGCGCCGGGTCTGATGCGGATTATCGATCGTGAGCTGCCGGAGGTCCGCGAACGTCTTGTCGATCACGGGCAAGGCCTGGGTGTAAGGCTCGAGGAAGGCGTCGCGCCCGGTCAGCACGAAGCCGCGCTGGCTCGATTCCGCGTCGACGACCTGCGCGACGAGCGCCGCGATCTGGCGCCGCACGAGCTGGGTGTGAGCGACCCACTCATCGTTGCTGATCAGCGTCCGATTGCTGCGAAAGGCGGTCACCGCGACGATCGCGAGGGCGATCGCCGATACGGCGAAGCCACCGCCCAGCTTACGGCCGAACGTCCAGTTGCGAAACATGTCATTGTTCCTTTGCAATACCGCTCTGGTTCCAGCGTGCCTCGAGCGCGGTCAGCACCGAGCCGAGATCGACCACCGAACGCGGACGCCCGCCGACCACGAGCTGGCCGACCACGTGGCCGCGCTGCGCCGTCGCTGCGATCGATCGCTGCGGGATCCGCGCGTGGCCCTCGTAGCCTTCGAACGCGAAGCCGGCAGCGCCGCCGTGGTGCACGGCGATCCAGGGGGTCGCCGCGGCGCGCGGCATGCCCAGCGCGGTCGCGAGATCGTAGATCGGTACGACGGTGGCGCGGATCGCGGCCACGCCGAGCAGCTCCGGAGCGCGGGTCGGCAGCGCGACGATGCGGAGCGCGGCATGGAGCGACGCGATGTCGCCGAGCCGGAGCGCGTAGGGCTCGCCGCCGAGCTCGACGAGCAGCACGTCGCCATGGCCGGCGTCGCGCGGCTTGATCCCGGCGGCGAACGCTCGATCGAATTCATCGCGTAGCTCGCCGGCGCGGGCGGTCATCGCTGGCCTCCGATCGCGGCGAGCTCGGCGCGACACATCCCGAGCAGCGCCTGCCGGCTGAATCCTCCGCCGTACAGCTCGAGGCGTGCCGGCGCCTCGCGCTCGAGCAACGCGATCGCCAGGGTGAGCTCGCGCGACGCGAGCTCGCGCGCACCGGTGCGGCGCGCCAGCAGCCCCAGGTGGACGCGCGGCATCGCAAAGCTCGGGTCGAGCTGCGCCGCGACCTCGGCCAGGTGCGCGGCGCCGCGCGTATCGCCGGTGCTGTCGCAGCATAGCGCGAGCAGGTAGTTGGCTCCGGCGCTGATCGGGTCGATCGCCAGCAGCTCGCGGCACGCCACGCGCGCGTCGGCGAACCGGCCCGCGTGGGTCAACACCAGCGCGCGCAGCGTCGCGATGTCGCGATCGGCGGCCACCGCGTCGAGCTGATCGAGCTGCTCGAGCGCCTCGCCGAACCGCTCCTGCGCGAGGAGCTCGCGGATCGCGGTCAGGTCCGGCGGCGATGCCCGCGAGCTGCCGGGCGTCGCCGCGGCCGCTCCAGGACCGCGGTCGAGCGCGCCGTCGATCATCGCATGGACGCGCTGGGTCGCTGCCTGGATGTCGCCGTACCAGTTCGCGGCGAGCGCGATCGCGCTGGGCAGCGGAAGCTCCTCGGGCGTGATTCGCGCGCCATGGCCCGAGCGCGCCGCCGTCGCCCGGCGCCGGTAGTAGAACGCGCCGTGGGTATGGCACAGGTCGAAGTCGTCCGTGCGATCGCGCAAGGTCTCGGCGTGGCCGAGGAACAGGTAGCCGCCCGGCACGATCGCGCGCGCGAACCGCGACAGCACGGCGTCGGCGCGATCCTCGGTGAAATACATGATCACGTTGCGGCAGAACACGACGTCCCAGCGGTCCCGGGTGCCCAGCACGGCATCCTCGATCAGGTTCGCCGGCTCGAACGTCACGCGCGCCCGGAGCTCGGGGACGACCACGACCTCGCGGCCCTCGCGCACGAACCATCGCCGCTCGAGCTCGGGCGTCATCGCGCGCAGCGACCACGGCGAGTACCGGCCATTGCGCGCGCGCGCGATCGACTCGGGGTTGAGGTCGACGGCGTGAACCTCGAACGTGCGATCGGGATACGCCCCGTGCAGGAGCATCGCGAGGGTGTACGGCTCCTCGCCGGACGAGCACCCTGCGGACAGCACGCGCAGCCGGCCATCGGCCAGCCGGTCGGGGACCGCGACATCGATGAACGCACGAAACTGCTCGCAGTGGCGCAGGAAGTAGGTCTCGCCGACGGTGAGCTCGGTCGTGAGCGCGCGGAGCTCGGCCGGCTCCGCCGTGTCGAGCCGATCGAGGTACTGCGGGATCGCGTCGCGCCGGGCCTCGGCGCGGCGCTCGATCAGCTCGGCGGCGCGCTCCGGCTCGAGCCGGAGGCCCAGCCGCGCCGCCACGGCCGCGGCGAACCGCGCGAGCTCGCCCTCGGTCGGGCTCACGGTGCACCGCCGCGTTCGAGCGCGCGCCAGCCGTCCTCCGGCAGCACGCGCGCAGAGTCGAGCACGACCAGGAGCTCGGCATCGAGTGCGCCGAGCGCCGAAACGACGTCGCGCGCGCCGGACAGCAGCGGCGGCAATCCCGGGAGGGCATCGACGTCGATACGGCGGACCTCGAGTACGGCATCGACGACCAGCGCGATCCGGCGCTGCGCCGCTCGCACGACGACGAACCGGGTCGCCGCTGCGCCCGACACGCCGAGCAGCTTGCGCGCATCGACGACCGGTACCGGCGCGCCCCGGATCATGGCCAGCCCGTCGACCAGCGCGAGCGCCCGGTCGCCGGGGGTCGCGAGCGGCTCGACGGGGAGCGGCCGCATGGTCTCCACGACATGCGCGACCGGCAGGGCGCACGCCAGTCCACCGATCCGCGTCACGAGCATCGCACCTGCCATCTGCCGCACAATCCGCTGCACACAACATATCGTATTCGGGGTGTGCGCGGTTGAATGTGCGGTCGAGCGGCAGCGCACGCTCGTCGGAGTTTCGTGCGAATGCCCTAACGAACCGATGTGATGTAAGGCAACCATCGCGCGGTGTGGAATGCCAACAACGATAGCGGAATGCGGAGCTGCGACTCACGCACTGCCGGAGCGCCGCGTCCGCCCTACCATTGGATCAAGGGCCCTCGCGGTTGTGAGCTGTACATGCGAACCATCTTGATCGTCGACGATAGCCTCACCGTCCGCATGGAGCTGGCGGAGGCGCTGGACTCCGCCGGCTTCCGCACGATCCAGTGTGCGACGATTGCTGATGCCAGGATCGCGCTGCGCAGTCATCCGATCGCGCTCGCGATCCTCGACATCCAGTTGCCGGATGGCGATGGCATCGACCTGCTCGTACAGATTCGCAAGGACTTCACGCTCGGCGAGCTGCCGGTGCTCATGCTGTCGACCGAGGCCGAGGTCCGCGACCGCATCCGCGGCCTCCGCGGCGGCGCCAACGACTTCGTCGGCAAGCCGTACGACACCTATCATGTGATCGCGCGCGTCCGGCAGCTGATCGGCGCGCCGCCGCAGCACGGCCTGGTGCTGATCATCGACGACAGCGCCGACTATCGCGCCGCGCTGTCCGGCGCGCTCGGCAAGATCGGCTTCACCACCGCGACTGCCGCGGCGGGCAACGAGGGACTGCGGCTCGCGGCGACCTCGCGACCGACCGCGATCGTCGTCGACGATGCGATGCCCGACATGGACGGCGCGAGCGTGATCCGCCGGCTCCGCCTCGATCCCGGCCTGCGCACCACGCCGTGCCTGCTGTTGACCGGCTCGGGCGGCAAGGACGCAGAGGTCCGCGCGCTCGAGGCCGGCGCCGACGGCTTCATCCGCAAGGACGACCTCGATCTGATCGTGGCGCGCGTGCGCGCGCTGCTGCGCTCGGTCGGCCCGCTGCGCGCGGACGCCAACAGCCTGCTCGCCCCCAAGCGCATCCTCGCGGTCGACGACGACCCCGAGTACCGCCTGATGCTCGCCGACCGCCTGCGCAAGCGGGGCTATGACGTGGTGCACGCCGCGTCCGGCGAGGAGGCGATCGAGCTGCTCGCGGTGCAGACCGTCGACTGCATCCTGCTCGATCGCTCGATGGCGGGCATCGGCGGCATCGAGACCTGCCGCCGGCTCAAGGCATCGACCGTCGTGCGCGATACGCCGCTCATCATCCTGACGGCGACCGAGCAGCGCGACGCGGTGATCGAAGGCCTGGGCGCCGGCGCCGACGACTTCCTGTCCAAGGGCAACGGGTTCGACGTGCTGTCCGCGCGCATCCAGGCCCAGATCCGGCGCAAGCAGATCGAGGACGAGCAGCGCTCGGTGCGCGAGCAGCTGTTGCGCAGCGAGCTCGACGCCGCCGAAGCGCGCGCGGCCAAGGCGCTCGCCGAAACGCGCGCGACCATGGCCGAGGAGCTCGAGCGCACCAACGACGAGCTCGCGCAGGCGAATCGCGAGCTCGAGGCGTTCAGCTACTCGGTCTCGCACGATCTGCGCGCACCGCTGCGCACGATCAGCGCCTTCACGCACGCCCTGATCGAGGACCTCGGCGAGAAGCTCGAGGGCCGCGCGCGCGATCACGTGCGCCGCGTGCTGACCTCGACGTCGCGCATGGCGGACCTGATCGACGCGCTGCTCGAGCTCGCGCGGATCAGCCGCTCGCCGATCGGCCGCCACCGCATCGATCTCAGCCACCTCGCGACGCTCGCGCTCGACGAGATCGCGCGCCGCGAGCCCGCGCGCCGCGTCGGCTTCGACGTCATGCCGGGCCTGATCGTGGAGGCCGACGGCCGCTTGATGCGGATCCTGCTCGACAACCTGTTCTGCCATGCATGGAAATCCACCGCAGGAGTCGCTGCGCCGCGGATCGGAATCGCGGGTGAGCGCGTCGGTGGTGAGCCAGTGTACTTCGTGCACGACAATGGCTGCGGATTCGACATGGCCTACGCCGATCGACTATTCGAGCCATTTCAGCGTCCGGAATTCGACGGAGACTTCACCGGCACAGGAATCGGACTGGCCACTGTGCGCAGGATCATCGAGCGCCACGGTGGAAAAATCTGGGCAGAAGGATCACTGGGTGGTGGTGCGAAGTTTTCTTTCACGATTCCGCTGAATGGCTAGCTTGCTTACGCTGGGTGAACCAAGCGTGAGGCACTTGCCTGTCTAGTCGCTACGGGCCTATCGTGTTTTGAGGGGCAGGTACGGCTCTCGTGGTGCCGAGCGAAACGTCCTCAGACTCTCCGCTGCAGTTACTGGTCGCAGAAGACTCGGAAGACGATTTCGAGATCCTTCTGCGCGAGCTGCGGAAAGGTGGCTATGCCGTGGCGGCGGAGCGCGTGAAAGCGCCGACCGAGCTGGAAGCGGCGCTCGACCGCCCGTGGGATCTGTTGATCTCGGACTGGATCATGCCCGGGTTCGGCGGGCCCCAGGTGCTCGAGGCAGTCGCTGCGCGCGGGCTCGATCTCGCGTGCATCATCGTATCGGGAACACCGGGCGAGGAGCCGGCAGTCGAGGCGCTGCGCGCCGGCGCGCTCGACTTTCTGTCCAAGGACAAGCCGCGCCGCATCGTACCCGCGGTGCAGCGCGCGCTGCGCGAGGCCGAGGATCGCCGCGCGCGCATCCGCGCCGAGCGCGAGCTGCGGTTCAGCGAGGAGCGCTACCGCACCGGCTTCGAGCTCGCTCCGGAGGCGCTGCTCGCGTACGACCTCGATCGCCGCGTGATCCTCGACGCCAACGCCAAGGCGACCGAGCTGTTCCAGTGCTCGCGCGACGACCTCAGCTCGTCGGACCTCGACGCGCTCAGCCCGCACCGCCAGGCCGATGGCCGCACGTCGTCGGACGCCGCCAATCACTACATCGCGCGCGCGCTCGCCGGCGAGAGCCCGGCGTTCCCGTGGCTGTTCCAGGCCGGCGGCCTCCTCATTCCGACCGAGACCCGGATCATCAACCTCGCGACCGTTGGCCGCAACCTCGCGCAGATCAACATCGTCGACATTCGCGAGCGGCTGCGCGCCGACGAGATCCGCCGTCGCAGCGCCGAGCTCGAGACCCAGAACCGCCGGATCCGCGAGGCCAGCCGGCTCAAGAGTGAGTTCCTAGCCAATATGTCCCACGAGCTGCGCACACCGCTCAACGCGATCATCGGCTTCGCGGAGCTCCTTCACGATGGCCAGGTCGAGCCAGGCTCGGCGACGCACCAGGAGTTCCTCAGCGACATCCTGACCTCCGGCCGTCACCTCCTGCAGCTGATCAACGACGTGCTCGACCTCGCGAAGGTCGAGGCCGGCAAGCTCGAGTTCCGGCCCGAGACCGTCGAGGTCTCGCGGCTGGTCGGCGAGGTGATCGCGATCCTGCGCACCACCGCGTCGCAGAAGCAGATCCGCGTCGAGACCCAGCTCGATCCCGGCGTGACCACGCTGACTCTCGATCCGGCGCGCCTCAAGCAGGTCGCGTACAACTACCTGTCGAACGCGCTCAAGTTCACGCCCATCGGCGGCAGCGTGATCTTGCGCATCAAGCCCGAAGAGGGCGACCGGTTCCGCCTCGAGGTCCAGGACACCGGCATCGGCATCGCGCGCGAGGATCTCGGTCGCCTGTTCGTCGAGTTCCAGCAGCTCGAGGCCGGCGCCGCGAAGCGCCACCAGGGCACCGGCCTCGGCCTCGCCGTGGTGCGCCGCCTCGTCGAGGCGCAGGGCGGCTCGGTCGGGGTGCGGAGCACGCTCGGCATCGGCAGCAGCTTCTACGCGAGCCTGCCGTGCCACGCGATCATGATGGCGCGCACGACGACGCCGGTCACGATCGCGCCCGGCCGCCAGGGCGCGCGCACGGTGCTCGTCGTCGAGGACGACGTCCGCGATCAGGCGCAGCTGGTGTCGGCGCTCGAGGGTGCCGGCTACGCCGTCGAGCTCGCGTCGACCGGCGCCCAGGCGATCGCGTGCTGGAAGGCGCGCGGCTACGCGGCCGCCACGATCGATCTGCTGCTGCCCGACATGAGCGGTCTCGATCTGCTCGCCGCGCTCAACGGCGCCAACAAGAACGATCGCACGCCGATCATCGTCATCACCGTGGTGTCGGACACCAAGGTCGTCGCGGGGTTCACCGTGCATGATGTGCTTCACAAGCCTCTCGACCGCGACATCCTGCTCGCGTCGCTCGCGCGCGCGGGTGTGAACTCCCAGCAGCCGGAGAACGCGTGATGCCCGGCGAACGCATCCTGATCGTCGACGACAACGCGACGAACCTCAAGCTCGTTGCGTATCTCATGAAGGCGCACGGTTACGATGTCGACAGTGCGCTCGACGCCGAAGGGGCGATCGAGGCGATCGGCCGGCACCGGCCCGAGGTGATCCTGATGGATATCCAGTTGCCCGGGATCGACGGCCTCGAGCTGACCCGCCGGCTCAAGGCCGATCCGGGGACCCGCGACATCATCATCATCGCGGTGACCGCGTACGCCATGAAGGGTGACCAGGACAAGGCGCTCGCCGTGGGTTGCGACGACTACATCACCAAGCCGATCGACACCCGCGCGCTGCCCGACACGATCGCGCGCCACCTGGCCAAGCGAGACGAGATGTCATGAGCAAGATCATGGTGGTCGAGGACAACGCGGCGACGCGGCGCATGGTGCGCAATGCACTGGTGCGCTGCGGCCACGAGGTCATCGAGGCGGCCGATGGCGAGACGGCGCGCATACTCATGAAGCGAGAGCAACCGAGCGTGGTGCTCCAGGACCTCATGCTTCCCGACGCCGACGGCTTCGAGCTGGTCGGCGAGCTGCGCCGGCTCGCGCGCGGCACCGATGTCTCGATCCTCGCGTTCTCTGGCTTCGTGTCCGAGCTCGACGAGGCGCGGATCTCGACGGTCGGCTTCGACGACATCATCGCCAAGCCGATCGCACCGTCGCGCATCGTGCCGCTGATCGAGGCCCACCTCCCGGGGCCCGCGCCCGGCAAGGCGCAGTTCGGCGCCGGTCGCCGCCTGGTGATCGCCGACGACGATCCGATGCAGCTCAAGCTCGCGACGTTCCGGCTGGCGCGGCTCGGGTTCGACGTCGAGCCGGTGGCCGACGGCCGCGCGGCGCTCGAGGCGGTGCGCCGCAGGGCGCCCGACGTCGTGGTCTCCGACGTGATGATGCCCGAGCTCGACGGCTTCGGCCTCGCGATGGCGCTGCGCCAGGATCCGGATCTCGCCAAGGTGCCGGTCCTGCTCGTGACCTCGAGCTACGTCGAGCCCGCCGATCGCGCGCTCGCGCGCCGCGCCGGCGCCAATGACCTCGTCGCGCGCACGCCCGAGCTGTCCGAGCTGCTCGACAGCCTGCGCTCGACCATGACGTCGAAGCAGGGCGAGGCGCCTTCGCTCGACGCCAACGTGCTCGAGGACCTCGAGAAGGAGCACGGCCAGCGCGTGTTCCGCCAGCTCGAGCGCCAGGTCATGCTCAACACCGGGCTCGCCAAGCGCTGCTCGGTGCTGGCATCCGAGCTCTCGGTGCTCGCCGGGATCTCGGACACCGTGCTCAGCTTGCGCAACGCCGACGCCGCGCTCGATGACTCGCTGGTCGCGTGCTTCGACGCCGGCGGCATCTCGCAGGGCGCGCTGTACCTGGTCGAGCCCAAGGGCGGGCTGCGCGTGCGTCCGATCGGCTCGGGGTCGGACTCCACCGCGCTGGCGACTTTCTTCGGCCACGACTCGCTGCTGCGCGAGCTGATCACGAGCGCGCGCACGCTGTACCTGCCGTCGAGCGAGCTGTCGCGCGAGCTCGAGCGCGACCTGCTCGCGCGCGCCCAGGCCACGGCGATCCTCGTCGTGCCGCTCGTGCGCGGCGACAACCCGCTCGGCTGTCTGGTCATGATCGCGCGCACCCGCGAGCTCGAGAAGGAAGACTGGCTCGCGTTCGGCCACGGCGTCGCGACCCAGGTCACCCAGGTGCTCACGCTGGCGCGCGCCTACGAGGAGCGCGAGATCGCCGAGCGCCGCGCGACCGAGCACGCCGCGCTGCTCGACGCGATGATCGCCGGCGCGCCCGACTACGTCGCTCACCTCGATCTCGACGGCACGATCCGCCTGATGAACCGGCCGCTGTTCGAGCACCCGAGCACGGGCGTGATCGGCGCCAACATCTTCACCTACCCCGCGGGCGATCACGCGGTCGCGCTGCGCAAGGCGCTGGCCCAGATCGAGGCCACCGGCGAGCCTCAGGGCTTCGAGGCCGCGGTGTTCCGCCCCGACGGCACGCAGGTCTGGTACTCGACGCGGCTCGGCCCGGTCAAGGAGAACGGCAAGGTCACCGGCGCGGTGCTGGTCTCGCGCGACGTCAGCGACAAGAAGCAGACCGAGATGCACCTGATGCTCTCCGATCGCATGGCCTCGGTCGGCACGCTCGCGGCCGGCGTCGCGCACGAGATCAACAATCCGCTCGCCTCCGTGATCGCCAACCTCGACATGGCGCTGCAGGACATCGGGTCGCTCGCCGAGACCGCCAAGCTCCCGCCCGATCTCTCCGAGGAGCTCAAGGACGCGCGGGTCGCCGCCGATCGCGTGCGCGAGATCGTGCGCGACCTCAAGATCTTCTCGCGCGGCGAGGAGGACCGCCACGGCCCGGTCGACGTCGAGCACGTGCTCGAGTCCACGCTGCGCATGGCGTGGAACGAGTTGCGCCACCGCGCCAAGCTGGTCAAGAACTACAGCAAGGTCCCCAACGTCGACGCGCACGAGCCGCGCCTGGGGCAGGTGTTCCTGAACCTCATCATCAACGCCGCACACGCGATCCCCGCGGGCAACTACGAGGCCAACGAGATCCGGATCTCGAC
>DATIPJ010000987.1:0-11738 GCA_035472155.1 Kofleriaceae bacterium | reverse complement strand
GCCCTTCGAAGCGCTCGACCGGTGCTGGCTCGCGGCGCGCGGACTGCAGCTCGCGCGGATGGATATATTGCGGACAGTTGCCAAAGCTCTGGCGAACACCGACGACAACCCCGTCCCGATCGACGCGTTCGATCACTCCGTTCGCCCGATTGCGCCGCTTGGTCGCCAGCTCGATGCCGAGCATGCCGAACGGCGCGCCAGCCACGAACGCCCCGGCAGCTGGATCCGATCGATCGGGCACACCCGCAATCTGCAAGGTACGAGCGTCGGGTGCGCGGACGAACCCAGCTGCACCGGCCCAGATCGTGGCGACGGGCCACCCCGGGTCCGCGCGTCCATCGCGGACGGCGCGATCGTCGTGGTCCTCGCGATCGAGCGTCGCCACGATGACGAATGGCAGCGCTTCGAAGGGCTCGATCCTGCGGCGGTGGAGATGATCCGACGCGCAGATACATTCTTTGTCGCGACCGCGGCGCGCACGGAGGAGGCCACGGGCGGCGTCGACGTTTCACACCGCGGCGGCCCCCGCGGCTTCGTGCACGTCGAGGGCAATGTGTTGACGATTCCCGACTACAGGGGCAATCGATACTTCAACACGCTGGGCAATCTGGTTTCACAGCCGCGCGCAGCGCTGTTGTTCGTAGACTTCGCGACCGGAGATGTCCTGCATCTCCAGGGCACCACCGAGATCCAGTGGGATGGGCCAGAGGTCCAGGCACTTCAGGGCGCCGAGCGCCTGTGGCGTGTGCACGTCGCGCGCGGCTGGCACCGAGCTGGGGTACTGCCATTGCAGTGGACCATGCCTGCCGTCCGAAGCGCGCGCGCCGGATAAGGACGATCCGAGTCGGGGGGGATCACGATCACGGTGTCGTTCCCGTGCACGTGCACGGCCATGATCACGCGTCCGATCACGGCCACGTCAACGCGTCCGATCACGGCCACGTCAACGTCCCTGTCCACGTCCCCGTCCCCGTCCCCGGCTATGGCCACGTCCGCGGCCACGGCCACGGCCACGGCCACGGATTCTAGCTCGAGCTTCGAGCTCGACTTCAACCTTCGATCAGCGCAGCAGGATCTGCCGCACGAGCGGAATCGGGAGGGCGCCCTGGCCGACGAAGGCGTCGTGGAACTGCTTGAGGGTGGCGCCCTTCTTCTTCATGTACTCGGCGGCCAGCTCCTGAATCTGGAGCTTGCCGAGCGTGTAGTAGAGATAGGTCGGATTGAAGGTCCCGCGGCGAGCCTCGACGTAGGCGACAGCGGGCTCCTGGAAGCACTGGTCGACGAACAGCTTGGCGCCCTCCTCGACGGTCATGCCCTTGGTGTGGAGCTTGACGCCGACGACGTAGCGGCAGTCGCGCACGAGGGCCTCGGAGAGCTGGGCGAGCCGGATCTTGGGATCGCCGCCGCCGAAGCCCTGGTCGACCATCATCTGCTCGGCGTAGTGGGCCCAGCCCTCGGCGTTGCTGCCGGCGCCGACCAGCTTGCGCGTCTTGGTCGGGAAGCGCGGGCTGTAGAGGAACTGTACGTAGTGGCCCGGGAAGGCCTCGTGGATGTTGATCAGGCCGACGACCGGCAGGTTGAACAGGCGCAGGTGCTCATCCTTGTGCTTGGCGTCCCAGTCGGGCTCGACCGGCTCGATGTAGTAGAACGCCTCGGTGGCGCGGGTCTCGAAGGGGCCCGGGGTGTCCATCGAGGCGAAGCCGGTGCCGCGCGCGTACGGCGGGGTCGGCTCGACGCGCGGGCGCACGTCGGAGGGGATCGTGACCAGGTCCTTGTCGATCACGAACTGGCGCGCGGCTTCGAGGCTGCGCCGGACTGCCGGGATGAGGTCGTCCGCCGTCGGGTGCTGATCGCCCAGGGTCGCCATCACCTGCGCCGCGGTCTTGCTCGGGTCGATCTTCTTGGCGGTGGCGACGAAGTCGTCGTGGTCCTTCTTGAGGTTGGCCTCGCCCCTGGCAAGCAGCTCGGCGAGCGGCATCTCGACCATCTCGTCGTACTTGAGCTTCTCGAGGAAGCGCGCCTCGCCCAGGACGAAGCTGCCCTTGGAGCGCGGCAGGAGGTCGTTCTGCAGCCAGGTCGCGAACTCGCGGCTGGCGGCGATCGCGGCCTTGTTGGCGGCCTCGAGCTCGGCCAGGAGGGCGGCGTCGCCCCCGGCGGCGTCGCGCGCCCACGTGGCGACCGAGCCCTCGAGGAAGCCGGCCGTGCCCTTGGCGCGGCCGAGCGCGACATCGGTGAACTCCCTCGGCGGATCGGCGACGTTGGCCTTGCCGGCGGCGAAGATCGCCGGGACGCCGCGCAGCCGCGCGATCAGCGAGCGCAGGCGATCCTTCTTGGGCGCGAAGTCGCGCTTCATGAGGGCGTCGATCGCGCCACCCGGAAGGCCGGCGTAGGTCATCGGGTTCTTCGCCCAGAGCTTGAGCGTGTCGAGCGTGAGCAGCTCGCTGCGGATCTCGCCCTCGATCGCCTGGATGTCGAGCGCATTGTCGAAGGACAGCGCGGCGCGGTCGAGCTTGGTCAGCCGGTCGAGGAAGCCGTGCAGCTCGCCGATCCGCTGCTCGATCCGCGCGCGCGAGCGGTCCTCGATCTGCGCGTCGTAGGCATGGAAGCCGTTGTTGACCGCCCCGGTGGGCGAATAGTGATCGCCGGCGTCGAAGTAGTCGTCGGCGAGCTTGGAGAACGCGGCATCGGCCGCCGACGACGGCGAGCCCGACGGCGCGGCAGGCGAGCCAGCGGGAGCAGCGGCCCCGCCACCGCAGGCGCCGAGGAAGAGGGTCACGAATACGGCACGAAGCATGGGCGCGAGACTACCAAGCGCGGGCCCGCGTGCGATGGGCCGCGCCACGCGACGGCCCGCGACACGGTCACCGCCACGGCCGCGCCGCGATCGTCGCGTCGGTGCCCCGTCGCGCCGGGGCCGCGCGTCACGGGCCGCGGTGGAACGTCTGCGGATCGCCCGGGCCCAGGCGCTCGCCCACCATCGGCACGCCGAACGGCGACGGATCGATCGCCATGGTGGCGCGGCCGTTCTCGACGGCGAGGCGGATGTGGCTCTCGGGCTGCGACCGGACGGCGAAGCTGCCGTCGGCCTGGCGCAGCAGGCGCTCGGGGCCCTCGCCGAGGGCCTGGATCATGAGGCGCCCGTTCTCGTCGAACACGCGGTAGGTGCGCCGATACTGAACGAACGAATCATGGAGGCCGTCGTTGATCTGCTGCAGCTTGAGCACGAAGGTGCCGGCGAGCTGGCTGCGGTCCTTGGCCGTGACCGGCTGGTCGGCCAGGGTGCGCTCGGTCTGCGCCGGCGGCGCGGGGAGCGGCGGCAGCCCGAGCACCGTGCGGGCGAGCGCGCGCGTGATCGCGAATGCGTTCTGACCCTCGGTGTTGGTGAGCACGACGATGGTGAGCTTGTCGTCGGGGAAATCGTACAGGCTGCCGCTGTAGCCCAGCAGCGAGCCGTGCTGGCCGATCCGGCGGTGGCCGTCCTCGCTGTTGACGATCATCGCGAAGCCATACGCCGCGTTGGGGTCCTTGGCGCTGGTGTGCGCCGCGGCGCCTTCGGGCGTGGACATCATCGCGAAGGTCGCCGGCTCGACCAGCTTCTTGTCGGGGATCGCGCGCCACAGCTGATAGATGTCATCGACCGTGCTGCAGAATCGAAGATCGGCATTGTAGGCCATGCCATTTTCGTACGCGGGCACGAAGCCTTTCTCGAAGTGGCGATACGAATGCGCGAGGCCGCGCACCAGCGAGAGGTCGTCGCAGTAGGTCGTGGCCTTGACGCCCGCGGGTGCGAAGACGTTGCGCTGCACGTAGTCGGCGAAGCTCTGGCCGGTGACGCGCTCGACGATCGTCACCAGCAGCTGAAATCCCGAGATCGACCAGTCCCACTTCTTGCCCGGCTCGTTGAGCCACTTCTTGCCCGCGTAGAGCGCCATCACCTCGTCGAGCGCCTTGGGCGTGCGGCTCGTCGCCTCGATCGGATCGCCCAGATAATGATAATCGACGATCCCCGAGGTGTGATTGAGGAGCTGGCGAATCGTCACCTTGTGGCCCTGCATCGGAAACTCGGGGATGTGGCGGGCGATGTCCTCGTCGAGTGACAGCTTCTTGCGCTCGACGAGCTGCATCACCGCGATGCCCGTGAACGGCAGCATCGGCCCGACGACGTGATAGGTGGTGTCGGGCTTGGCCGGCACCTCGAGCCCGAGGTCGGCGAAGCCATAGCCCTTGCGCAGCAGCACCTTGCCGCGGTGGACGACGAGGACCGACGCGCCCGCGACGCGCAGCTGCGCGACGGTGCGCTGGGCGGCGGCGTCGAGCTCGGTCGGTGAGGCCTCGGCCCAGCTGTCGCGGCTCGGAGTCATGGTGAGCGGAACCGCGGCCGCTACCGCAAGCAGGATCCATCGCCGATCGAGCATGGCTGTCTCCCAGGAGGTGCGGCGCACCGTAACACGTTCAGCAAGGCTGTAATTTCCAGCCGTTGGAAAACACCTCGATAAACCACTGCGTTAGGCCGGATGGAGCGAAGCCCGACGAGACACGGCCAAAGGCGTGCCCGGCGGACCCGCGAAGCGAGAGATGGACGGCACAAGATGACCAGGGGTTGGCCCTGAACGGCGACAGCCCCTGGGCCGAATCAGCGATCGGGCCATGCACGCGCAAGCGACCTCGCAGTTCCCAGGCTATGCGGCGATCGAGCTGCTCTACACGGGGTCGCGCACCACGGTGTATCGCGCGTGCCGCGTCACCGACGACACGCGCGTGATCCTCAAGGTCGCGAACACCGGCCACACCTCGCTCGACGAGGCGCTCGCACGCCTGCGTCACGAGGTCGACATCATCGATGCGATCGGCTCCGAGCGCGTGATCCGCGTGTACGACGTGGCGACGCTCGGCCGCGACGCGGTGCTCGTCGTGCAGGACTTCGGCGGCGAGTCGCTCGATCGCTACCTGGCGCGCGCGCAGCTCGCGCTCGCCGACGCGCTTGGCATCGCGATCGGCGTGGTCGCCGCGCTGCGCGACGTCCATGCCGCCGGCATCCTCCACAAGGACGTCACGCCTGGAAACATCGTGTTCAACGCGACCACCGGCGAGGTCCGCCTGATCGACTTCGACGTCGCGAGCGCGTGGCGCACCGACCATCGCGGCTTCGTGCCGCCGAGCACGCTCGAGGGAACGCTGCGCTACATGGCGCCCGAGCAGACCGGGCGGATGAACCGCGCGACCGACAGCCGCGCCGATCTGTATGCGTTCGGTGTCACGCTGTTCGAGCTGCTGACCGGGCGGCTGCCGTTCACGGACACCGACATCCTGTCGATCGTCCACGCGCACGTCGCGATCCGGCCGCCGGCGCCGGCCAAGCTCGATCCGTCGATCCCGCGGCCACTGTCGGCGATCGTGATGAAGCTGCTCGCCAAGGCACCGGAGGATCGCTACCAGACGGCCGCCGGCTTGCTCGCCGATCTCAAGACCTGCGCCGCGCGGTTCGCCGCGGCCGGCGCGATCGCCGACTTCCCGCTCGGCGGCAATGACGTGACCCGGCGGTTCGAGCTGCCGAGCAGGCTGTACGGGCGCACCACCGAGCACGGCGTGCTGACCGAGGCGTTCCAGCGCGCGATCGGCGGCGGCGTCGAGACCGTGCTGGTCGGGGGGCACTCCGGCGTCGGCAAGACCTCGGTCGTGCGCGAGCTGTTTCCGCTGGTCACCCGCGAGCGCGGCTACTTCCTGAGCGGCAAGTTCGATCAGCTGCGCCGCGACGCGCCGTACACCGCGCTGGTCGCGGCGTTCAACGACCTGACGCATCATCTGCTGACCGAGAGCGAGGACGAGCTCGCGGGCTGGCGCGAGCGCATCCTGTCGGCGATCGCGCCCAACGCGCGGGTCGTCATCGACGCGATCCCGGCGCTCGAGCGCATCATCGGCGCGCAGCCCGCGGTGGTTTCGCTCGACGCCGCCGGCACGCAGAGCCGGTTCAACCTCACGATGGTCAAGTTCCTCCAGGTGTTCAGCCGGCGCACCCACCCGCTCGTGCTGTTCCTCGATGACATGCAGTGGGCCGACCCCGAGAGCATCCAGCTGCTCAAGCTGGTGGCGATGTCGGAGGCGACCGAATCGCTGCTGCTGATCACGGCGTTCCGCGACCGCGAGGTCTCGGACGGCCACCCGCTGATGGCCGCGATGCGCGACCTGCGCCACCACCGGCGGGTGACGCGGATCGACCTCGCGCCGCTGCCGACCAGCGAGATCGTGACGCTGATCGCCGACGCACTGCACAGCGACGCGGCCTCGATCGCGCCGCTCGCCGCGCTGGTGTGTCGCAAGACCGACGGCAATCCGTTCTTCGTGCGCCAGCTGCTGCACGCGCTGCACGACGCCGGGCACATCGTGTTCGACCCGGGCCTGCAGCGCTTCACCTACGACGCGACGTCGATCGAGCGCGCACCGATCTCGGAGAACGTCGCCGACCTCCTGGCGGACAGCCTGCGCAAGTTGCCGCTGTCGACCCAGGCGGTGCTCTCGGCCGCCGCGGCGATCGGCGATCGCTTCGAGCTCGAGATGGTGGCGCGCGTCGTCGGATCATCGCCGGTGGCGGTCCACGCCGAGCTCACGCACGCGCTCGACCACGAGCTGGCGGTCCCGCTGTCAGACCTCGAGTACGTCGCCACCGAGACCGGCGGCGGACTGGTGTTTCGCCGCCTGCGGTTCCAGCACGATCGGATCCAGCGCGCGGCCTACTCGCTGATGTTGCCGGGCGAGCAGCGGCGCATGCACCTCAAGATCGGCGAGCTGCTCGTCGAGGGCGCGTCGGAGGCCGAGCTCTCCGAGCGGATCTTCGACGTGGTCTCGCACCTCAACCGGGCGCGCGTGCTGATCGAGAACCCGGAGCAGCTGGCCGCGCTCGCGCGCTACGACATGGCGGCCGCGCGCAAGGCTCGCGCGTCGGCGGCCTACGCCTCCGCGATCGATTGCCTGCAGGTTGCGATCGCGCTGTTGCGCTGGGAGAACGACTATCGCGAGCTGCTCGAGGCGCACCTGATGCTCGCGGAGTGCTGCTACCTCAGTGGCGATATCAGGCGCGCGCTCGGCGTGCTCGACGATGCGGTGGATCGCGCAGCGCACAACCGCGACCGCGGGGCGCTCGAGGCGCTTCGCGCGGTGCTCTACATCCACAACAACGACATGAAGGGCGCGCTCCGCTACACCCGGCGCGCGGCCGCGCTGCTCGGCTGCATCCTGCCCGAGGGGCCGGCCGAGATCGGCGCGGCGATCGGCGCAACGCTCGGGGCGATCCTGCAGCGGCTCGGCGACCGCAAGGTCGAGGAGCTCCTCGAGCTGCCGGCGATGACGAACCTCGATGCGCTGGCGCTCATGATCGTCCTGGGCAACTCGATCCCGGCGGCGTTCCAGATCGAGCCGCCGCTCGGCGTGCTGGTGTGCGCGCAGATGGCGCGGATCTCGCTCGAGCATGGCAACAGCGCCGCGTCGGCCCACGGCTACGCGGCGTTCGGCGGCGCGATGCTGCGCAACCCCGAGCTCGAGCGGCTCGCGTTCCCGTTCGCGCGGCTCGGGCTCGAGCTCAACCGCCCGCTCGACGATCGCGCACTGCGCCCGTCGGTGGACTTCGTGTTCGCCGCGATCGTGGCGCCCTGGAACATCCCGCTCGACGAGGCGATCCCGTACCTGCGCGACGCCGCGCGGGCCGGCCGCGAGGTGGGCGACCCGATCCACGCCGGCGCCGCGGCCGCATTCGAGATCTCGTTCCGTGTCTATCGCGGCGCCGAGCCGCTCGCCGACATCTGTCACGACGCGCGGATCTATCGCCAGCAGTGCATCGAGGCCGGCGACACCGCGTCGGCGCGGCTGCAGACCTGGCAGATCGACCGCGTGCGCGTGCTGATGGGCGAGCTCGACCACCTCACCGCCGAGGAGCCCGACACCCAGCGCAGCCTGGTGGCGACCGTCGAGGAAGCCAACCTCTCGCACCAGTTCTTCGTGCTCGCGGCGCTGGTCGATACCACATACGCGACCGGGGACGACGCGACCGCGCTCGACCTCGCGATCGCCACCCAGCTCCTCGAGGATCAGGTCGCGACGATCCTGATCGTCGCCGAGCACCAGTTCTATCACTGCCTCGCCGCGGCCGCGATGTGCCGCCGCCGCCCGGCGCGCCGCAAGGAGCTCGAGCCGACGATCGAGGCCAACCAGGCCAAGCTCGCGCGCTGGGCGACCTCGTGCCCGGCGAACTTCGAGGCGATGCACCTGCTCGTCGAGGCCGAGCGCGCCGGGCTATCGGCCGACCTCGCAGCGTCGATCGCGCTCTACGATCGCGCCACCGCGTCGGCGGCGCGCTGGGGGATGCGACGGCTCGAGGCGCTGTGCAACGAGCTGCACGGCCAGCTCTGGCTCGATCGCGGAAAGCCCGAGCTCGCGCAGGTCTACGTGGCGCGGGCGCGCAACCTGTACGCGACGCTGGGCGCCCAGCACAAGGTCCGCCTGCTCGAGCGCAAGCACCCCGGGATCGTGCGCGCCGGTGCGCCGGTCCACGTCACCAGCACGGTCACCACCAGCACCGCGTCCGACGTCCTCGACGTCACCGCGATCGCCAAGGCGACGCGCGCGATCTCCGGTGAGCTCGAGCTCGACAAGCTGCTCGAGCGCATGCTCGGGATCATCTGCGAGAACGCCGGCGCCGAGGGCGGCGCGCTCGTGCTCGAGACGCCCGAGGGCCTCATGGTGGTGGCCGCGCGCACCGCGGCCGCGCCGCGGATCTCGACCGTCAGCGTCCCCCTCGGCGAGGCCGCGCTGCCGCGCACGATTGTCTACTACGTGCAGCGCACCGATGCGATCGTCGTGCTCGACGACGCCACCGCCGATGCGCGGTTCGGCAACGACGCGTACATCCGCGCGCACAAGCCGCAGTCGGTGCTGTGCCTGCCGGTCAAGCACAAGGACCGCGCGATGGGTGTGCTCTACCTCGAGAACACGCTGGTGTCGGGCGCGTTCACCCAGTCGCGGCTCGATGCGCTGATGATCCTGGTCTCGCAGATCGCCGTCTCGCTCGAGAACGCCACGCTGTTCGCGGCCCAGCGCGTGCAGGCCGAAGCGATCTCGCGCGCCAATGACGAGCTGCGCAGCGAGATCGCTGTGCGCGAGCAGGCCGAGCGCGAGCTCGCGCAGTACCGCACGCAGCTCGAGGAGCTGATCGCCGAGCGCACGCTCGAGCTCACCCAGGCCAACCAGAAGCTGCGCGACGCCGCGGCCGAGCGCGAGCGGATCGAGGCCGAGCTGCGGCTGGCCCAGAAGCTCGAGTCGGTCGGCCGGCTCGCCGCGGGCATCGCCCACGAGATCAACACGCCCGTGCAGTTCGTGTCCGACAGCATCACCTTCATGCGCGACGCGCTGCCGAGCCTGATCGACACGATCGCCAAGTATCGCGAGCTGGCGGCGGTCGTCGACGGCGGCGGCGATGCTGCGGCGGCCGCCGCGGCCGCGCGCGCCGTCGAGGACGAGGCCGATGTCGACTACGCGCTGTCCAACGCGCCGGGCGCGCTCGAGGCCGCGCTGGTGGGCCTGGGCCGCGTGACCACGATCGTCCGCTCGATGAAGGACTTCGCGCACCGCGATCGCGGCGAGAAGACGCTGGTCGACCTCAACCGCGCGGTCGAGAGCACGCTGATGATCGCGGCCAACGAGTGCAAGTACGTCGCCGACGTGCACACCGCGCTCGCCGAGCTTCCGCCGGTGCGCTGCAACGGCGGCGAGATCAACCAGGCGGTGCTCAACCTCGTGATCAACGCCGCCCACGCGATCCGCGACGTCGTCGGCGACACCGGGTCGCGCGGCAAGATCACCGTCGCGACCCGGCAGGACGGCAGCGAGGTCGAGATCGCGATCAGCGACACCGGCACCGGCATCCCGCCCGCCGTGCGCGACAAGATCTACGACCCGTTCTTCACCACCAAGGAGGTCGGCCGCGGCACCGGCCAGGGGCTGGCCATCGTCCGCAGCGTCGTCGTCGACAAGCACGGCGGCTCGCTGCGGTTCGACACCGAGACCGGCGTCGGCACGACGTTCTACATCCGTCTGCCGATCGGCGACGCAGTGGAGTCGGCCGCGTGAGCGCGGCCGCCGCTCACTGATGAATGTCGAAGTCGGCGCCGCGGCCCTGGCGCAGGAACAAGCCGCCGACGATCACCGTGATCACCGAGACCACGATCGGGTACCACAGGCCCTGGAAGATGTTGCCCGATGACGCGACCATGGCTGTCCAGGTGAGCGGTAACAAGCCGCCGAACCAGCCATTGCCGATGTGATAGGGCAGTGACATCGATGTGTAGCGGATCTTGGTCGGGAATAGCTCGACGAGGAAGGCGGCGATCGGGCCATAGACCATCGTCACATAGATGACGAAGATGACGAGGATCAAGAGTGCCAGTCCGAAGTTGTCGGGCGACTTGAGCGGATCTGGATACCCCTTGGACTTGATGGTGTCCTTGAACTTCGCCTCGTCGAAACCGCGGATCTCGACGTCGCCGATCTTGGTGACCACGGATTGGCCGGGGACGGCATCGACCTTGCTGAACGAGATGCCGGCCGAGGTCAGGTAGTTCTTGACCTTGTCGCAGTCGGTGTACTTGGCGTTCGGCAGCGGGAACAGACGGAACGTGCAGTCACCATCGGCGACCGTGATCTCGGTCGCCTTGTTGAAATTATCGAGTGCCGGGTTCACCGCGTGACGGAGCTCGTGGAACAGCGGGAAGTACGTGATCGCCGCGATCGCGCAGCCGGCCAGGATGATCTTGAGCCGGCCGATCTTGTCCGACAGTCGACCGAACACGAGGAAGAAGGGAGTCCCGATCACGAGCGAGAGACCGATCAGGAGATATGCCGATTTCCACTCGAGCTTGAGCGGGCCGGTGAGGAAGAACAGCGCCTGGAACTGTCCGGTGTACCAGACGACGGCCTGGCCCGCGGTGGCGCCAAACAGCGCGAGGAAGACGAACTTGTTGTTGGGATAGCGCAGGAAGCTGTCGGTGAGCGGGCTCTTCGAGCCGCGTCCCTCGGACTTCATCTTCTGAAATACCGGCGACTCGTTCAGCTTGAGCCGGATGTAGATCGAGAACCCGAGCAGGACGACCGAGAGCGCAAACGGGACGCGCCAGCCCCATTCGGCAAACGTCTTGGGGTCGATGTTCGATCGGCAGAGATAGATGACGATGAGCGCGAGGAGCAGGCCGACCGTGGCGGTGGTCTGGATCCAGCTCGTCACATAACCGCGCTTGCTGGGAGGTGAATGCTCGGCGACATAGGTCGCGGCGCCGCCGTACTCGCCGCCCAGCGCCAGACCTTGCAGCAGGCGCAGGATGACCAACAGGATCGGTGCCGCCCATCCGATCGTCGCGAACGAAGGCAGGAGACCGACCGCGAAGGTCGAGAAGCCCATGACCACGATCGTGATGAGGAACGTGTACTTGCGGCCAACGAGGTCGCCGATGCGGCCAAAGAACAGCGCACCGAACGGACGCACCAGGAAGCCCGCGGCATACGCTCCGAGGGCGCCCATGAGCGCCGCGGTCTCGTTGCCTTTGGGAAAGAACAGGCCCGAGAAGAACGGTGTCAGGACCGCGTAGAGGTAGAAGTCGTACCATTCGAAGACCGTGCCGAGCGAAGAGGCGATGATGACCTTTCGCACCTCGGGCTTCGACACGATGTCGTCTGCGCTGAGATCGGAAGCCTTGCTG
>DATIPJ010000986.1:0-6793 GCA_035472155.1 Kofleriaceae bacterium | reverse complement strand
GCCGCCGACCGCATCTACTACATGGCCGGCCACCTCAACACGGCGGCCCTCGCCCCCGACGGCCGCCCCTACGTCGCCGGCTACCGCCTCCAGGTCGGCCGCGCCGCGACTAGCCCCGTGCCGCCGCGATGAGCTCGCGCGGCGCGGTCGCCGCGGCGGCTGCGACCTCGACGGACTGGCCAGTGAGGGCGCTCGTGCCCGAGAGCTCGTCGATGACGGCCGGATCGACGATGTCATTGACGCTCTCGCCCGGGGTGGCGGTGGCGACCTGCAGCTTGATGCCACTGCGGGTGTGGCCCCAGCCGTGCGGGACGCTGACCACGCCGCGCATCATCGCGTCGGTGACCTCGGCCGGGAGCTCGATCGAGCCGCTGGCGGTCGAAATCTTGGCGAGGGCGCCGTCGGTGATGCCGCGGCGCGCGGCGTCGTCGGGATGGATGAGGAGCGTGCAGCGCGGCGGGCCTTTGACCAGGCGCTGGCTGTTGTGCATCCAGGAATTGTTGCTGCGCAGGTCGCGGCGGCCGATGAGGACGAGGCCGTTGCCAGGCGGTGCGCTGTGGCGCTTCTCGAGGCGGGCGATGTCGGCGAGGTAGGGAGCCGGTGCGAGGTGGACGGTGCGGTCGTCGGTGCCGAGGCGCGCAGGGAAGCGAGGCTCGAGCGGGCCGAGGTCGATGCCGTGGGGGGCCGCGCGTAGCTTGCGGAGCGAGAGGCGATGCGGCCCCGTGCGGAGCGCGACGTCGACGATGGCCTCGGGGCCGAGCCTGGCGAGCGCGCGCTCGACGAGGCGGCCCGCGGGCCCCAGGCGCGAGGGCGCGCCGATGCGCCGCCAGAGGGCGAGACAGATCTCCCAGTCGTGGCGCGCGTGGGACGGCCGCTCGAAGGTCGGCGGCGAGTACTTGGCGACGTTGCGCACGGCGAAGGCGTTGAGGGCGGCATCGTAGTGCGAGCGCTCGAGGGGCGAGGTCGGCGGCAGGATGACGTGCGCGAGCCGGGTCGTCGCATTGATGTAGGGATCGATCGACACCATGAAGTCGAGGCCGGCCAGGGCGCGCTCGAGGCGCGGGCCGCCCGGCGCCGAGAGCACGGGGTTGCCGGCGCTGGTGACCAGGGCGCGCACCTGGCCCGCGCCCGGGGTCTCGACCTCCTCGGCGAGGACCGTCATCGGTAGCTCGCCGCCGAACTCGGGCTTGCGGCTCACGCGGCTGGTCCAGCGCGCGAAGCCGCCGGTGTAGCCGAGCCACGGCGCGACCGCGACCGGATCGAGCGCAGGCGTGGTGAACATCAGCCCGCCCGGCTCGTCGAGGTGCCCGGTCAGCGCGTTGACGGCGTAGCAGAGCCACGCGGCGAGGCCGCCGAACTCCTGCGTGCACACGCCGATGCGGCCGTAGAGGACCGCGCGCGGCGTCGCCGCAAGGGCGCGCGCCAGCCCGCGGATCTCGTCGGCGGCGATGCCCGTGATCGCCGCCGCGCGCTCGGCCGGCCACGCGGCCGCGACCCGGCGCAGCTCGTCGAGCCCGGTCACCGGCAGCCGACCGACGTGCGCGCGGCCCTCGCTGAACAGCGCCTCGATCATCGCCAGCAGCAGCACGGCGTCGCTGCCCGGCCGCAGGAACAGATGCCGGTCCGCGCGCTCTGCCGTCTCGGTCCGCCGCGGATCGATCACGATGACGCGCCCGCCGCGGTCGCGGATGGCCTTGAGCCGCCCGCGCATGTCGGGCGCGGTCATGATGCTGCCGTTGGAGGCCAGCGGGTTGGCGCCGAGGCAGATGAACAGGTCGCTGCGATCGACGTCGGGCACGGCCATCAGCAGCTGGTTGCCGAACATCAGCAGCGCCGCGAGCATGTGCGGCAGCTGATCGAGCGAGGTCGCCGAGTACATGTTGCGCGTGCCGAACGCGCGCATCAGTAGCTGGCCATACGTCATGAGCCCCAGGTTGTGCGCCGTCGGGTTGCCCTGATACACCGCAACCGCGTCGTTGCCATGGCGCGCGCGCACCTCTCGCAGACGCCGCGCGACGAGGTCGAAGGCGGCCTCCCACTCGACGGTGCGCCAGCTGCTCCCCTCGCGCACAACCGGCCGCTGCAAGCGGTCCGGGTCGTGGTGCAGGTCGGCCAGCGCTGCGGCCTTGGGGCACACATACCCGCGCGAGAACGGGTCGGCGTCATCGCCGCGCACCGAAACGACGCGGTCTCCGTCGACGGTGATCGCGATCCCGCATGTCGCTTCGCACAGCGGGCAGGTCCGGTACACGGTGTTCGCCATCTGGGCATCGTACGATACGCCTCCGAAAACGGCGAAGGCCGGCGAACCGGCCGTCGACGGGGTGTCAGCGCGTGGGGATTGGACCAGGGAGCTTCAGAGCGAGCGGAGGAAGGCCACCAGGTCCTTCTTCTCTTGCTTGTTGAGCCGGATGTCGAACCGCTCGTCGTAGAAGTCGACCACCGCGTCGAGGTCCTTGGCAAAGCCGTTGTGGAAGTAGGGCGCGCGCGGGGCGAGGTTGCGGAGCATCGGGCCCTTGAAGCGGCCGATGTGGCTCCACTTGCCATCGATGAGCGCGCGGCCCGGGTCGGTCACCTTGACGATCGCGCCGGTGGTCTTGTTGCGCAGCGTGTAGAGCGGCATGTCGGGGGTGCGGCGCGACTCGTCGACCAGGCCGATGTTGAGCGGCGCGACGACCGAGTGGTTGCCGCCGTTGGGCGTGTCGTGGCAGGTGGTGCAGGTACCGACCACGACCTTGGGGTTACCGAACACGGCCTCGTCGTTGATGCCCGAGACGCCCTCGATGCGGATCGCCTTGGTGTTGAAGAGGGCCTGGCCGCGGGCGACCGAGCGGCGCTCGTCGTCGTGACGGCCGTAGGCGCGGGTCCAGCGGTCGAAGATGTTGAACACGACCGGGTTGAACTTCGCGCCGGTCTTGCTGTCGCCGAAGTTGTCGTTGATGCCGATGTAGAACGGCTCGGCGAGGATCGCCTTGGGGCCGCCCTTGGCGCCGTCGTCGCGCAGGTCGCCCGCGTGGCGGTCGATGATCTGCGCGCTGGCGAGCGCGGTCTCGAACTGGACGATCGACTCGCGCTGCTTCTCGGTCAGCGGCTTGCCCTGGGCGTGCGCGACGGTGGCGTCGCTCGACTGGGTCGCGAGCATCGACGCGACGGTGGCGCCCGGGACGACCTCGCGGCCGTCCCACATGACGGTGCTGTCGAACTTGAGGTTGGTGGTCGGCAGCGGGCGGCGGAACAGCGACAGCTCCTTGGCGCTGGCGAACTTGTAGGGATCGTCGACGGCGATCAGCTCGAACTCGGCGTTGGCGGGGATCGGCAGGCCGATGCGGATGACGCCCTTGTTGAGCAGCATGCTGTACGCCTGGCGGCGCTTGGCCACCGTCGAGACGTCGGCCTTGGGCGAGTTCGAGCCGTCGTTGGTGCGGAAGATGGCCGAGAGGCCCAGGCCGTCCTCGAACGCGCCGCCGTCGGTCAGCTCGAACACCGTGCGGACCTGCTTGGGGGTGATCGTCCAGCCCACCGTCGGAACGTGGCAGGTGACGCAGCGGCGGCCGTTGGTGCCGAGGTCCTGGAAGAACTCGTTGTTGAGGTCGATCGAGCCGTGCGCGCTGACGGTGGTGAAGACGCCCGTCGCATCGAACACGGGGACATTGTTGGGCAGCTGGTTGCGCTGATCGCAGTGGCCGGCGATGATCTCGTCGAACTGGGTCGACGTCTCGGGCTCGCCCTCGTCCTCCGAGGTGCTCGTCTCGTCGTCAGCTGCGTCGCCCGCACCGGTGTCGATGCAGGCGGTCCCGAGCGAGAGGAGCGTTCCAACAGCTACTGCGAGCGTCTTCATGCTCGGGTCGTTGTGCACGGCAGAGGCCAGCGGTTTCGCTGCTGCAACCTCCTGGAACGACAAAGGCGCGAGCGGGTTTGCCTGCTCGCGCCTCGGTTCGGGTGGACGTCGGAATGTTCAGGGTCAGCGTGGCCCCGGAGCAGCGCTCAGCGCGCGGCGCCGAACTTGTCTTCGCTCGGACCCTGGGCCGCGCCGCCCTTCAGATCGATCGCAGCCTCGTTGGAGCCCGCCTTGATGACGATCTCGGTCGTCTTGGGCTCGGCGCTCTGCTCGCTCCACGCGCGGACCTTGTACTTGCCCGGGCCGAGGCTCTTGAACGCGAACTTGCCCTCGGCGTCGGCCACCGCGTAGTGCGGGGCATCGACCACGACCACGTAGGCCGACATGTTCGTGTGGATATTGCAGCCGAGGCGGACGATGCCCGGCTTGTCGAACACGACCTCGCGCATGTCGCCGGCCTTGTAGAGGCCGAGGTCGAAGCGCTGCGGCTGCGAGAGCGAGAACACGTTGTGATAGATCGTGTCGAAGTTGGGGAACGCGACGGTCGACCCGACCGGCACGGCGAGCAGGTGCGGCGCGAACGTCTTGTTGCGCTGCTCGACGACGCGATTCTTCGGCGTGCGCTTGGCCGGCGCGCCCGTGGACGGCCACATCATGACCACGCCCATGCCGGTGAGCGGCTTGCCATCGACCTGCAGGGCGCCGCGAAACGAGGCGCGCAGCAGTTTGCGCGACGGGCTGTCGGCGTCGGAGCTGCCGGCGCTCGAGGGCTGCGGCGCGGTGTCCTTCATCGGCTTGAGGGCGGTGTGGATGCGCGGCGGCGCGCCCTCGCGAAACACCTCGGAGGCGCTGGCGAGCGTCGAAGCGCCGGCGATGATCTCGGCGCGGCTGAACAGCTGCTCGGCGTACGATCGCTGGCCGCGGCGGCCTGCGGTGATCGCCGCGGTGAGGTAGCTCGCGGCCTCCGGGTCCTTCATGGCGCCGATCAGCGCCTCGGCCTTGGCGAGCTTGGCGTCGGGGATCGGGTGCAGGCGGTCCGCCGGGACGACGATCTGCGGCTTCAGCGGGCCGAGCGCGCCGAGCACCTCGCCCTTCTCGCGATCGGGCACGTGGAACTTGTCGAGCGCGCCGATCAGATCCTCGACGAGCGCGGTGAACTCGTCGTCGACCAGATCCATCCCGGCGTGCGACGAGGTCATGTCGCGGCCGGTGTACTTGCACGGCCCGCCCGCCGCCACGCACACGAACTCGACGAGCAGGCGCTTGAGCTGGACCGCGTCGGTGTTGAAGAACCGGTACTTGATCCGCGCGTCGGTCGTCGTGCGGGTGACGAACTCGTCGACGACCGCCGTGATCGCCGGCTCACCGCCGAGCCGCTCGAACAGCGTCTTGTCGGGCTCGGGGGCCGCGGGCGGCGGCGGCGCGGGCGGCTCCGCTGCCGGCGCAGGCTCAGCCGCCGCGACGGGCGGCGGGGTTGCGGGGGCGGGCGCGTTTCCGCCGCAGCCGGCGAGCGCGAGGCAGATCCATAGCGGTCGGTGCTTCACGAGGTCTCCAGGTAAGGTTTGCGTATCAGGACAGTTGCGATCGCGGACGGCGCACCAGACTGACGACGAACCCGAGCACGAACAGCGCGGCGAGGCCGCCGGCGACGTTGCGAACCGGACGAGCCCACGGCAGGCCGACGGCCCGGCCGGGCGCAGCGATCAGCACCGCGCCCGACGCGCTCCAGTCGCCCGTCGAGGGCACCGCGATCTTGAGCGGCACCACCCCGGCGGGGAGCGAGCCTTGCCCGGCGAGCGCGAGGTCCGAGCCCAGGCCGGTGAGGACCGCGTGGGTCGTGTGGGCCTCGAGCGCGCGCTGGATCGGCGCGAGGTCGACCGGGCTGGCGATCACCAGCCCGCCCGCCATCTTCGACTGGTACCCGGCGATCGGCGCGCTCGCGTACACCGTCGCGATGCGCCCGTCGATCTTCACCCGCGTCTCGCGGCCCTTGAGCGCCGGCAGCGATGGGGCGGCCGCCGGGATCCGGAGCAGCGAGACCGTCTTGCTCGCCCCGAACTGGTAGACCTCGAGCGCCTCGCCCTTGCCGGCGGTGAAGATCATCTCGGTGTTGGCGAGGTCCTTGAGCGTGGCCGCGTCGGTCTCGATCGCGGCGCGCAGCATCGGCGTGGTCGCGATGCCGTCGGCGCGGATGTGGGCCGAGCGCGCCGCGCCGTCGAACAGCGACGAGATGCGCTCGGCATCCGCGGCCAGGGCGGTGGCGGAGACGCGGTCGCCGCTGCCGACGGTCATCCGGTCCGCGATGGTGGCGCCGCCCGCGGCCGACGCGGCCAGGATCGCCCCTGCCAGCCACAGGCCGCCCGAGCGCCGGCGCGGCAGCGCGGCCCCCACCGGCACGGTCTCGGCGAGGCCGCGCTGGCGAACGATGCCGGTGCCGGGCTTGGGCTTCTGCAGGCCGAGCACGGTGGCAGCCTCGGCGGACTCGGCGCCGGGGGCGGCCTGCTCGGAGCCGACCGCGAGGAACGCGGGGCCGTTCGCGGGATTCGGGGTGGCGCCGACCTCGATGAAATGGTCGCTGTGTGCGCGCTGGGCGCGGATCCAGGCGTCGTGGCGCTTGAACATCGATCCCACCAGCCGCGACACGCCGACCGACGACAGCGCCAGCTTGCGCTCGCGCGCGAACGCTTCGAGATCGAGCTGCAGCGCCTGCGCGGTCTGGTAGCGCTCCTCGGGCGCCTTGGCGAGCGCCTTCAGCACGATGCCCTCGAGCTCGAGCGGGTAGCCGCGCAGTCGCTTCGACGGCGGCTCGATCGGGTGGTCGACGATCTTCTTGAGCAGCGCGAAGTCGCTGCCGCCGCGGAACAGCTTGGTCAGCGTGGTCAGCTCGTAGAGCAGGATGCCGAGCGAGAACACATCGCTTCGGCGGTCGACCGGCTTGGCCTGGCACTGCTCGGG
>DATIPJ010000985.1:0-1773 GCA_035472155.1 Kofleriaceae bacterium | reverse complement strand
GCTGGTCGCCACGGGGATCGCGGTGCTGCTCGCGATTGTGCTCATGATGGATGTCGGGCGCTCGCCGGGAAGCGCGGATCGATCGCTGGTCGCTGGTCTCGACACGGAGCGCGTGACGGAGCTGGTGTGGGAGCGCCCCGGTCAGCCCGCGGTGGAGGTCATCCGCGCCGGCGGTGCGTGGCAGATTCGCAGGCCGTCGGGCGCGCCTGCCGATGCCGGGACGGTCGGTGATGTGCTGGCGGCACTTCGCGGGGCGCGCTGGCATCGCCGTGGGGCAGCGACCGCGGTGCACGCGACGCTGACGGTGGTCTCGGGCAGCGAGCGCCGCACGCTTGGCATCGGCGAGCCGATCGCAGGCACCGACCAGAGCTGGATCGTCGACGGCGATCGCGGATGGGTGGTCGATACCTGGGTCGCGCGCGCGCTCGATCGCGACCTGCTGTCGCTCCGGATCCGCGCGCCGCTGGCAGACGTTCGCCGTGCGCAGGCGATCGTCATCGAAGATGCGCGCGGCGCGCTTCGCATCGAAGGCCGGCCGCGGCGGCTGGTGCGTCCGATCGCATTGCTGTTAGCGCCCGAGCCCATCGGCGAGCTGGAGCGCGCGCTGGACGAGCTGACGATCGTCCGCGCGCTCGCGCGAGCCGCCGGCGCGCATGGCGTCGCGATCAGCATCGCCGGGGGCGGCGTGCCCGCGACGAGCCCGATCACCGTCGAGATCGGCGGGAGCTGTCCCGGCGCGGCGCAGCTCGTGGCGATCTCGGGCAGCGCAGGAGATGGCTGTGTGGATCCAGCTGCAGCAGCGGCGATCGACCGGGCGGTCGCGGCGTTGTACCAGCCGCCGGCGAGCATCGTGGAGCGCAGGCCGATCCCGTTCGAGGCCCAGCGCATCGTGCTCGTCGATGGCGTGGCTGTCGACCTTGCGCCACTCCGCGTCGGCGACCATGCGGCGGATCCGGCGCGCGTTGCCGAGTTGCTTGCCGCCCTCGCTGCGCCGGCCGAGGTGGTGACCTCGCCGCCGCGCACGGGCGCCGATCCATCGACGCGAGCGGCGGTGCGCCAGCTGGTCGTCACGGATCGCAGCGGGGGTGCGACCGTGCTCGATCTGCTGTCGGACCGCCTCGTCGCCCGGCACGGCGAGCCGGTGCCGCTCCGGCTTGCGCCCGGTGCGTGGAGCTTGCTGGCGCGGCCGTCGCGCGAGCTGCGTGATGCGACGCTGTGGATCGAGGAGCCAACGATGGTCACGAGCGTGCGCATCGATCGCGTCGTCTACCAGCGCGGGGCGGTGATCGGCGAATGGGGGCGGCAGCCGGCCGGTGCCGCGGATGGGACGGCGCTCGAGGCGCTGGTCGCCGCGGTGGCAGCGCCGCGCGCGCTCGGGTTTCTCGATGCTGCGCCGCCCATCGTGCGTCGGCTGACGATCGCGACCGCGCCGCCGGTGGGTCGGCCGAGAGAGCACGTGCTCGAGCTCGGCGCACCGGGTGCGGCGGGGTGCCCTGCGCGCGCCGACGGCGAGGCGGTCCTCTTGCCCACGGCCGTGTGCGCGCGGGTCGCGGCGCTCGCCAGGTAGCGGCGCTGCGCTAGTGGCTGTCCCTATTCAGGGCCAGCCACTAGTCATCACATTCCGTCCGTCTCTCGCTTCGCTGGTCCGCCGAGCCACGCCTTTGGCGTGTCTCGTCGGGCTTCGCTCGATCCGGACTAGACGCCGCGCGCGGCGAGGAGGGCCAGGGCCCGGTCGGAGGCCTCCTTGCCCTTGGCGACGCGCTGCAGGAGCTC
>DATIPJ010000984.1:0-2826 GCA_035472155.1 Kofleriaceae bacterium | reverse complement strand
GACGTGCCCAAGTCGATCTCGTTCAAGCTCGCGAACATCACCTCGTTCGCGCTCCGCCCGGTCGCGACCCCGGGCAACGACAAGCTGTACGGCACCGAGTTCAACGGCGACCTCGGCTACTCGAGCGGCGGCATGTACGTCGGCGTCTCGTACGGCGTGCTGTTCCCGTTCGGTGCGATGAATCATCCGCCCGACGACACCAACGACCCGAACCAGAAGTTCGGCTTCACCGGCCCCAACATGGAGCTCGACAACGTCAAGGACGCCGAGACCGCGCACGTCATCCAGTCGCGCTTCGTCCTCGCGTTCTAGTTACGTCTATAGTTACATTTGGGCAGTTACATTTGGGCGAGCGCGGTGGCCAGGCGATCGACCGGGACCACCTCGAGCCCGGTCGCGCCGGCGAGCTGCGCCGCGTTCTGCGCCGGTAGCACCGCGCGAGAGAAGCCCAGCCGCGCCGCCTCGGCGAGCCGCTGATCGCACAGCGGCACCGCGCGGATCTCGCCGGCGAGCCCGATCTCGCCGAACACGATCGTGTGCGCATCGAGCGCGCGACCGCGCGCCGACGATGCGATCGCGCACGCGATGCCGAGATCGATCGCCGGCTCGCTCAGCCGTAGCCCGCCGGCCACGTTGACGAACACGTCGCGATCGAGGACGTCGCAGCCCGCGCGCTGTGCGAGCACGGCGAGCAGCAGCGAGACCCGGTTGCTGTCGACCCCCGCGGCCGTCCGGCGCCCGATGCCGGCGCTCGCCGGGGCGACCAGCGCCTGGATCTCGACCAGCAGCGGCCGCGCACCGTCGGCCGACGCGACGACCACGGAGCCCGGCGCGCCGACGGGGCGCTCCGCGAGCAGGTGCGCCGACGGGTTCTTGACCTCGACCATCCCGGCCCCGCGCATCTCGAACACGCCGATCTCCTGCGTCGAGCCGAACCGGTTCTTGTGCGCGCGCAAGATCCGGTACGGGCCGCCATCGCCCTCGAGCTGAAGCACGACGTCGACCAGGTGCTCCAGCGTCTTGGGCCCGGCGATCGCGCAGTCCTTGGTCACGTGGCCGACGATGATGGTCGGGATCCCGGTCGTCTTGGCGAACTGCATGAGCCGGCTCGCGCACTCGCGGACCTGCGCCAGCGAGCCCGGGATCGAATCGAGCATCGGCGTGTACACGGTCTGCACCGAGTCGATCGCCAGCACCGCGGGCGCGTTCGCCTCGGCGTGGGCCAGGATGCGCTCGACGTCGGTCTCGGCGACCACGGTGAGCTGCGCCGCCGCCGCGCCCACCCGGCGCGCGCGCAGCGCGGTCTGCGCGACCGACTCCTCGCCCGTCGCGTACAGCACGCGGCCGCGCGCGGCGAGGCCGGCGAGCGCCTGCACCAGCAGCGTCGACTTGCCGACACCCGGATCGCCGCCGAGCAGCACCAGGCAGCCGGCGACCATGCCGCCGCCGAGCACGCGATCGAGCTCCCCGATCCCGCTGGCCCGGCGGTCTCTTGCGCTGATCTCGACGACGTCGGTGATCGCGATCGGCGAGCGGCCATCCGAGACCCCGGTCGCGCTCGGACGCGGCGGCGCCGCGCTCTCGAGCTCCTCGACCAGGCTCGACCACTCCTGGCACACCGGGCAGCGCCCGACCCACTTGGTCTCGCTGTGGCCACACGATTGGCAGCGCCAGATCGATTTGGCGGCCTTGGGTTTCACCGCGCGCAGCTTCGCCACGCACCTTCGTACCAGCCAGGTCTGACGGCCAGGAGACCCATATTGCAAACGGTCTCCTCGCCTCGATCGGCTCGCGAAGCGCTCGCCTATCCGGAAAACACGGCTCGCATTCGCTCGCCTGGTTAGCTGAGCCGCTCGCGCACGCGCTCTTGCTTGGTGCGCAGCCGGCTCGCGAGCTCCTCGCGTCCCAGCATCGCCGCGCGCCCCGCGCCGATGCCGAGCCAGCGCACCGCGTGGCTGATCGACCCGGCGGCGAGGAACGCGCGGCTCGCCGACAGCGCCACGGCGACGTCGCCCTGGTCCTCGTCGTGGCGGCGCTCGAACAGCGCCTCGGCCTGGTCGAGCCTGCCCGCGCTGACATAGAAATCGGCCAGGCCATCGCGCACGGCGCCCACGCGCTCCGCGGCGCCCGGGACCTGGCTCAGCGCACCGGCGTACGCAGCGACGAAATCCTCGTAGGCCGACACCGCGCGGTCGGTCTCGCTCGACGCGAGCGCCACCATCAGCTCGAGAAACGGCGCGTAGAACACGTAGCCATCGATCGCGCACTCGAGCACGCCGATCACCTCGTCGAGCCCCAGCTCGTCGCCCTCGTGCGCCGCGGCGGCCAGCGTCGCCGCCTCGATCGCGATCCGCGAGCCTGCGAACCGCGCCCGCGCCGCCGCGAGCCCGGACTCGCGCACGACCTTGGACACCCGCTCGGCGCGCGCGACGTGCTCGGTGATCGCGCCCCAGTCGAGCAGCGAGGTGTCCGGGGGCGCCGGCGGCGCTGCGAACTCGGGTGCGAAGTGGTCGTCGTAGCTCGCGCCGCCGGCGGTCAGCGCTTGCCGGACCGTCGCGATGTCCGCTGCTGACAACCAGCTGATCCGCATGCTGTCAACCTTACCATCGCGCCTATTTGTTGGGCGCAGTGTTGTTGGGTGCAGCCTTGCTGGGCGCGGGCTTGGCCTTGGGCTTCTTGTCGGCCGTCTTGCTGCTCGTCGAGCTGCCTCCGAGCGTACCGATCTCGTCCTCGGCGCGCTTCTGGCCGCTCGCGTCCTTGCCCTTGTTGAGATCGAGATACTTCTGGAATGCAGCGATCGCCTTGTCGTTCTGGTGGTCCTGCTTG
>DATIPJ010000983.1:0-14101 GCA_035472155.1 Kofleriaceae bacterium | reverse complement strand
GCGCCTTCGATCGGATGCGCGGACGGCTCGTCCACGATCGTCGCCGGCGATCGACCGCGCACGGCAACCACGATGCCGATCGAGAGCGCGACGATCAGCACGCACAGCAATGCGACCAGCGCGGTCATGCCCCACTGGCGCTGCGGCGCCACCGGCATGGGCGCCGTGATCGGCGGCTGCGCGGCCTGCGACTGCCCGGTCTGCGACTGCGCGATCGGCGCGCTCGCCTCGCCGCGCACCTCGATCGGCAGCTGCACCGCGCGGCGGATCGAGCTTCCGACCCGCCGCCAGCTCGCCTCCTCGGCCGCCAGGATCCGGTCGTGCTTGTCGATGAACTCGCGGCCCAGCGACTTGAGCCAGGCCTCGACCTCGCCGACCGATGCCGGCCGGAGCACGTCGATCAGCGCCTGCTCCATGTCGGCCGCGGTCTTCCAGCGATCGGCGAGATCGGCCGCGAGGCCGACCTTGATCACCGGCTCCATCGCCTGCAGCTGGCGCCAGTGATCGGGCCGGAACGACTCGCGCTCGCTGTTGAGCGCCTGGGTGAGCGCCGGCAAGCGCCCGGTGATCACGGTCGCGATCAGCTCGGCCTCGCCTTGCACGTACTGATGCATGCGATGGCCGACGAGGATCTCCCACAGCAGCACGGCGAGCGAGTACAGGTCGCTCTGGCGCGTCGCCTGGCCGCGCAGCTGCTCGGGCGCCGAGTACGCGAGCTTGCCCTTGAACTGGCCCTCGCGCGTGACGTGCGCGGCCATCGTCGCCTTGGCGACCCCGAAGTCGAGCAGCCGCGCGGTGCCATCGGTCGCGACCATCACGTTCTGCGGCGACACGTCGCGGTGCACGATGTTGAGCGGCATGCCGAGCTCGTCGAGCGTCTCGTGCGCGGCGTGCAGCCCGGCGAGGACCTGGCACGCGATCGACGCCGCGATGTCGGGCGGCACGCGGACCTTGTTCTCGCGCGCGGTGCGCAACAACCAGTGCAGCGGCGCGCCGTGCACGTACTCCTGGACCAGGATCGCCTCGCCGCCCGCGGTCACGACGTCGAGCACCGGCACCACGTTGCGGTGGTGGACCTTGGACGCGACGCGCGCCTCGTCGAGGAACATCATCACGAACTCGATGTCCTCGGCGAACTCGGGCAGAAGCCGCTTGGCGACCACGATCCGGCTGAAGCCCTCGTCGCCGAGGAGCCGCGCGATGTGGATCGTCGACATGCCGCCGCGCGCGATCTGGCGGTGCAGCAGATAGCGTCCGATCCGGACCGCTTGCGACTCCGACACCATGGTGTGCTCGGAGAGGCCTTGATGCTCGGGCATGTTCGCAGGCCTCATTCGAAGAACTGGATCGGGATCCCGACGCTCCAGAAGTACAGATTCTTGAACGTGCCGTCGGGCTGCAGGATCGTTCCCCACACCGAGTTCGAGTACTGGTGGTTGTTCGCCGAGAATCCCGACGTGGCGCCGATCCCCAGGCCGAGGTCGGGCAGCTTCTCGAAGGTATCGACCAGCGACGCGGCAGTGAACGGCCCCTTGTGCGCCTCGAGCCCGGCGATGAACACGCGCGCCGAGATGTAGCCCTCGAGCGAGGTGTACGATGCAGTCTGGCCGGTCTGCGTGATCAGCCGGTTGTAGGCCGTGATCACGTCGCTGGTGTCACTCTGGTAGTTCGGGACGACCTGCGAGATCACCACGCTGTCCGTGAAGTAGGTGTCACCCGCGAGCGGCACCTTGCCCGCGAGCTTGAGTCGATCGGCGAGCGCATTGGCGCCGACGAACGACACGTTGCTGAAGTAGAGCTTGAGTCGTGTGGCCTTGTTGGTCACGCCCTGGCCATTCCATTGCCAGGTCCGCAGGGTCTGGATGAAGTCTGCGCCGGCGCCATAGGTGTCGGTCATCATGATGCCGACCGCGATCGGGCCGCCCGAGGTGTCGGCGGTGAGCAGGTCGGTCAGGTAGCTCTGGGCGGCGGCGACCTGGGCCGGCACGCTGCTGTCGTCATTGCGGGTATAGCGCACGCGGAAGATCGGGTTGAGCGGATCGCCCGCCGTCGGCAGCGGACCGATCGTGCTCTTGTACGCGGCGACCAGGCCGTCGTAGCCGCTCTGGCCGAACGAGTCCAGCTGATCGAAGCTGATGATGTTCTTGTAGCTGGTGACGCCGCGCTGCTTGAAGTACTCGATGGTGGCCTGTGCCTCCTGGGCGTAGCTCGCGCGCACGTTGAACAGGTAGCGCGCGCATGGGCCGGCGGCGGTGTCGCGCAGAAGCGTCGATGCGCCGGTGAACGCACCGAAGAACACCGTGCCGGTCTCGAGCGTCACCGGCGCCGCGCGCAGCATCGTCGGCGTGCCGACATTGCCCAGGATCGCGAGCACCGCGTTGGGCCCGCGCGCGAGCGAGGTCAGCGAGACCGGCGTGGCGCCCGACACCAGCGGGGTCGCGGTCGAGGGGCATTTCGGGACATCGGTGCCCACCTGGACATCGAGCAGCGAGCGCGCCGCGGCCTCGGCGAGGTCGGGCTGGTACGCATCGTCGCGGTTGTCCAGCACGAGAAGGCGGCCGCGAATCCCTCCGGCGGCATTCTTCTCGTCGAACGCGAGCTCGATGCCGGATTTCATCGCCGTCCCGAGCGCCTGGTTCGTCCCGCTCTGCGGAGCGCTCTGGCCGATGTGCAGCGAGGCGGTCTCGGCCTTCACACACACCGGTTGTTGATCGCGCAGCTCACACACCAGTGCATCGTCACAATCCGTATCGACCTGACACGGCTGCGGCGCAAACTCCGTCGAGCACGCCGCGATCATCGCGAGCACCGCGAATCTCCCAGTACGCAGACCTACCATGGCGGTACTCTTGCAACGGCAAACCTGGGAATGCAAGACGGAATGACTCCGGATAGTTTGCGATTTGAAGACCGGTGACGATTGCAACATTCCGAGGAGACACAGCGCGTGACAGAGACAGAGACAACGTGATCGATTAGCAACTCAGAGTTCCCGTACTAGCTATTTAAGTCGACTGAACGCGCGGCCAGTACATTGTCTGTGACAGTACGGAATCCGGATCTACCCGAGAGCATCATTGGTATTCATGCCGCAATTCGCGACAGCCTTTGTCATTGTGTTCCGAGCGTCCCTCGCGAGTGGCGAATCGGGCGCGCGCGGATCGCGATCGACTGTGCCGCGAATCGCGCCACTGCTCGTCGCTGGCGAGCCACGGCTACCGCGCGGCGCAGCCAGGGAATCCCGGAGTAAGCAAAGCTGGGCCGGTGTAGCGAGCCGCAGCGGCGACACGGGTTGCTCGGGGGTAGGGTGCGCGGTTCCGGCTTTACTCGGCGCCGTCTGACGATTCATGCTCCACGTCTTACGTGGTGACGGATTTGTCTAGCCGAAGCCCCACGGTCAAGACCGGCGATTTCATCGATGCGCGCTACCGCATCATCAAGACCCTGGGCTCGGGGTCGATGGGCGCCGTGTTTCTCGCCGAGCACATCGCGGAGCGCCGCCGCGTGGCGATGCGGATCCTGCGGCCCGAGCTGGTTCAAGATCCAGAGGTCCTTGATGGTTTCCTCACCGAGGCCCGCGCGGCGGGAAGCCTCGGCCACCCCAACCTCCCCGCGTGCAGTGACGCGGGGTTCGTGCGCGCCGGCGTGCCCTACCTCGTGCTCGAGTACCTCGAGGGTGCGCTGCTCACCGACGAGATCTATCGGGTCGGCGGCCTGCCGATCCGCCGCGCGCTCCGGATCGCCGACCAGATCGCCGCTGCCGTGGCGGCCGCGCACGGCGCCGGCATCGTGCATCGCGAGCTCAAGTCTGACCACGTGTTCCTGGTCGACCACGCGGACACCCCGGACCTCGTCAAGGTCCTCGACTTCGGCACCTCGCGCCTGCATGGCACCCCCCGCCACCAGACGCTGCGCGGGATCGTGCCTGGCAGCCCCGAGTTCATGGCGCCGGAGCAGGTCACCAATCCGGCGAGCGTCGACCACCGCGCCGACATCTATGCGCTCGGCGTCATCCTCTACGAGATGCTGACCGCGCGCCGGCCGTTCAGCGACGACGACAAGCGCGCGCTGCTGCACCGCGTGGTCAACGAGCCGCCGCCACCGCTGCAGCGGCGCGATGCGCCTCCGGGGCTCGAGGGCGTGATCGCGTCTCGCTTGCTCGCCAAGGACCCGGCGCAACGCTGCGAGTCGATGGCGGAGGTGCGCGCGGCGCTCGAGGGATTCGCGACGGCCGCGCGCGCGAACGGTCCGGTCTCGGGTGCGCTCCCGGTGGCGCAGCCGCCGATCGACGCGTCGCCTGCACGACCTGCGGCGGGCACATCGCCGGCATCGAGCGCCGCGCCTGCATCGCCAGCGCCTGCATCGCCAGCGCCCACGCGGGTTCCATCGCGGTCGCCAAGGCCGTCGGGGGCGCCGCCGATTGCGGCACCCGAGACCCCGCGCTCGGTCGAGCCCGTTGCGCTGCCGGTGCCACCGCCGAGGCGCTCGGCGCGCTGGGGCTGGCTCGCAGGAGCCCTGGTGGCTGCAGGCGTCGGCGGTGCGGCGATGTACGTCGATGATCAGGCGATCGCGGCAGGCGGCCAGGCCACCACCACCGCCCTCGACATGGATGCCGAGAAGCTCGCCAGCATCCTCGACTCCGAGGTCCGCGCCGCGCACCTGCGCGCGGACGGCATCGCCACCATGCCGATGCTGCGCGCAGCGGTCGAGACCGATGCCGCCACGCTCAAGGACATGGTCGGCACCGACTTCATCCTCACGCCGAAGCCGGGCGAGGTGCTCGAGCTGTTTCAGCTCCGCGACCGCGGCCCGACCTCGCTGCTGCGCATCCCCGAGGGCGCGCCGCCGATCGAGGCGCTGGTTGGCAACCAGACCCGGATCGCGAGCGACGGCCGCGGGCTCACCATCACGGTCGGGGCACCGGTCGCGCGCCAGCAGGCGGGGATCGGCGGCTTGGTGCTGCTCTCGGTGCCGCTCGATCTGACGCTGGTCAAGAAGCGTGTGACGGATCACGCGCGCTCGGCCCAGGTCGTCGGCTTCGGTGCGCCGGTCCGCCTGGTCGACGGTGACGGCGCCGGCACGCCGGTGACGGTGGCGATCCCGCTCAGCTCGGATCTACGCGGCGCAGACGTTGCGCTGGCCGCCGTGGTCGCGCCGCCGGCATACGCTGGGGACGGTAAACTTCGGATCGCGCGGATCGCGTGCTGGTCCCTCGCTGCAGGGCTGTTCGTCCTGTACCTCGTGAGCTTGCTCCCGAGGCGCAAACGGAGTTAACCGTGAAGAATGAGGACACCGGGGACACTTGTATGCTTGTTCGTGCTCGCGTGCGGCGGAGGTTCGAAGAAGCCCGCGGCCACTCCGGCGGAACCTGCGTCCAGCGCTGGCGATGTGGCCAAGGCGCCGCCGGCCGAAGGCGGCGATGCGGCAGCGCCGGTGGCGGCCGCGCCCAAGACGCTGTTCGATCGGCTCGGCGGCTTGCCGGCGATCAAGGCCGTGGTCGACGAGTTCGTCACCCGCACGACGAGCGACGCGCGGATCAAGGAGCGGTTCTTCAACACCGACGCCGAGAACCTCAAGCGCTTGCTGACCGAGTTCGTGTGCATGGCGACCGGCGGCCCCTGCAAGTACACCGGGCGCGACATGGCGACCTCGCACGCCGGCATGGACCTCGTCGACGAGGAGTTCAACGCGCTCGTCGAGAACCTCGCCGGCGCGCTCGACAAGTTCAAGGTGCCGGAGAAGGAGAAGGGCGAGCTCCTGGGCGCGCTCGGGCCGCTCAAGCCCGACATCGTCGTCGCACCGGAGAAGCTGAAGCCGATCGACGAGGCGCGGCTCGCGCCGGCCACCAAGCTCGCCGCCGGGCTCAAGGACAAGAACGCCGCCGAGCTGCTCACCCTCGCGATCGTCGCCGGCAAGCGCGGTCAGCGCTCGTACGCCGAGCAGCTGTTCAGCCGCGCCGAGATGATCGCCGGCGCCAAGACGCTCGCCCCGGTCGCGGGCGTGTTCCGCGCCGGTGCGCCGGTGCGCGTGACCACCACGCTCAAGCAGCTCAACGACACCGGAGCACAGCCCAGGATGGTCGGCGGATCGGACACCGACGAGCCCGAGCGCAGGCTCCTGGCCGGATCGCTGCACGGCGCCATCAAGATCGACGGCAAGGCGCCGAGCGGCCTGGGCGTGGTCATGCTGTGGCCCGAGCGCGGCGGCAAGAAGCGCGTCGCGAAGCAGCGCATCATCGAGCAGCGCAGCAAGACGTTCGCGCCGCACGTGATGGCCGTCCCCGTCGGGTCCACGGTGTCATTCCCGAACTTCGACCCGATCTACCACAACGTGTTCTCGCTCTCGAAGGCCAAGCCATTCGACCTCGGCATGTACAAGAACGGCGAGACCCGCGAGGTCAAGCTCGACAAGCCGGGCATCGTGCGGCTCGGCTGCAACCTGCACGCGAACATGAGCGCGTACCTGATCGTCGTCGATGCGCCGCACTACGTGGTGGTCGACAACGACGGCACCTACTCCTTCAAGAGCCTCGCGCCCGGCAAGTACAAGGTCCAGGCGTGGAACGAGCAGAGCGGCGAGCCGCTGGTATCGACCGTGGTGATCAAGGCCGGCGCCAACGAGGACAACCTCGATCTCAAGGGCGGCGGCCAGGCGATCAGCCCCGACAAGTTCGGGAACGCGCGGCAGTAGCCGACCGCGGCCCGCGGCCCGCGCAATGCGACTCAGTCGCCCTTCGGCTCGGCGATGTACGCGTAGTAGTCGGCCACCAGGTCAGGCAGGTGGCACGCCGAGTAGAACAACGCCAGCTCAGCGGGGCGCGTGGCCGAGGTCTCGTCGGGCGCGGGCAGTACGATCGACGAGGCAAACTCCCGATCTGGCTCATCGGCGATCCGAGCGCGCAGGCGCGTGACCAGGGAGTCCTCGCAAGGAAATCGGAGCGGGTGGCCACAGCCGGGGTAATCGGAGCCGCCGACGAGATAGAAGCAGAGCTCCTCTCGCTTCAGCCTCGGGAACAGCGCGGGCTGCTCGGTCCACAGCTCGCGCAGCAGGCTGAGCGCGTTGTTGACCAGTGTGCGCCGGTGCATGACCAGTGCGTTGGCGTCCGCGATGTTCGCGTGGACATATACGGGCAAGAGCTCGCGCCAGAGATGGCTCTCCTTGCGCGCGCGCGCCCTCGCCGTCAGCGGCGGAAACTCCCCCGAGAGCCGCTGCAGCCCCGGCTGCGCCCCCGGGGGCTTCCGCGCGACCAGAAACATCAACCACAGGTACGCCGAGAAGTACGACTGCGGTGCGGTCTCGCCGTCGCGTTCCTGAGGCCCTTCGGCCTGAAACAGGACCGAACCGCGCTGATTGTCCCCTTGTGCTTTGTCGTAGGCGAAGCGCTGCGCCCGTGCTCCCGGGAAGATTCGAGGACCCACGGCCGGGAGCTCGCCGGTGAACCTCGGTGAACGCGTGGTCTGATTCCTCTTGCAGAGCAGCCAGGGCGCTCAGCGCAGCCGGCCCGTCATCTCGTTGAACATGGCGACGACCGAGTGCTCGGGCGGCTTGAATGCGCCCGCGAGATGCTCGAAGGATTTCGCGGTGCCGTCGGCGACGCCGATGATCGGTATCGAGTTGCTCTCGTCGCCATAGCCATATTGAAACGCGCGAATCCCATCCCACTCGTTGCACTCGCAGATCGGAATACTGGGTCCCCACATGAGCCAGGTGTTCCACTGCGAGGTCTGAAAGCTCGTGAACGCGGACTGGTCGCGACCGACCTGCTGCTCGTACTCCGTGATGATGGGGCGCCAGTCGTCCTGGAAGCGGGGGAGCAGGCCGGCGATCAGGAACTGCGGGACGATGAAGCCGTCGGTCCGCACGCGGCACAGGGTGCTGCCTGCCTCCGGATCGCCATCGATCAGCAGGCGCAACGCCTCGAAGTACACCTGCCAGTCAGCCTCGCGCTCGACGATCCGCGAGAAGAAGCGATGGCCGTCCACCTTCACCTTGATGCGGCGCATATTGTTGCTGGCCAGCCCGCTTCTGAGCAGCGCCCGGAACTCTTCGAGATGCTGCTCCAGCCTGCCGTGGGCGAGATCCAGGATCAGCGTCGGATTGAGGTCCTCGGCGGTGAGGAGCTGGTACTCGATCGCAAAGCGCGTCGCCTCGAACAGCTCGACGCCGGAAATCATATTGTTGCGCGCGATCCGGTCCACCAGCTTGTGGGAGATCTGTTCTGCTCCGTCGCCGAGATGACGGTGCAGCGTCTTGCACAAGAGAAAGACCGGAGCCTCCGCGTCGCTGATCGAGATGCCCGAGCTTGTAGCGCCGTTCCTGCGGCTCTGCCCATCGACGAAGGCTCGCACTTCGCCGTGGATCGATTCGCTCATCGGATCCTTCAGCACGGCCTGAAGGAGCTTGTTGACTCGATTGGACTTCTCCAGCTGGACGAGGAAGGCCTTCCAGGATTCGCGCTGCGTATCCCTGGACGGATAGTCACCGACCGGAATGCCGGCGCTCTCGAGGAGACTTTCGACCGCATCCTGCCGCTCGTAGGCGTACAGCAGCCTCTCATGGAGATCGCAGGTCTCCCGCCTCGTGAAATCAACGTGCATCATGGCCGGGCTGCTCCAGAGGCTGCGCATCATGACCGTATCGGATGCCGAGCGCGTCCAGGCGCGCCTTCACCTTCGCGATCGGGACTCCCTCGTTTCGGTACACCGTCGTCTTGGTCCCCGGCAGTGCCACGTTTCCCCCGGCGTGATGCAGCGCAATGACTTCCCAGCTCTCGTTGAACACCGGCGCTCCCGAGGAGCCGCCCAGGGTGTCGGTCAAATAATGCACGACATGCTCGTCGGCATACGTGACGGTATTGTGGTGGAGCGCGATCTTCTTGGGCAGCCCCTCCGGGTGCTGGATGATCGCGACCCAGGCATCGAGCCTGGGAGCGCGCGTGGCGAATCGGAGCGGCACCCGCCCCGGCACCGGCTCGGCGAGCCGGATCGTGCCCCAATCGCCGTCGCGCTCGGCCACGATGCTCGCGAGGTCAGGCCGAGCGATCAGCGGCTCACGCATGGCGCCCGAAGGGGTGGCCTCGTAGTCAAACCAGACCTCGACCTCGGAGGCCCGATGTCCTGCATCGTCGATCAAGTTGTGATGGTTCGTGAGCACGAGGTCCGGGGCGATCAGAAAGCCCGTGCCGAGATACCACCCGCGCGAGAACTTCATGCGCAGTCGGGCGACTGCGCGCGCGGCGTCCAGGCCTCCCTGCAGGAACGCGATATTGAGGAAGGTGGACTGATCGCCCATGATCTTCTCGAACGAGCGGCGCTCGGACGCCTCCGAGGGAATGCTCGTCGACGGTGCAGGCTGAGGAGCGGGCAGCGCGATGCTCCCGGAGCGAAATGCCTCGACCTCTGCGTGCGCCTTCGCAGCCCGCTCGTCGGCCAGGATCGCGGAGAGCACCCTGTCCACCTTCAGCGCCTTTTCGGCCGCGATGAGAACAGCCTGCCAGGTCGCGCGAACCGTGGACTTGAACGGAATATCACTTTCGCGGAAACCGGCGCGCTCGAGCAGCTCCACCAAGAGCTCCTCTCTGTAGTACGCGTCCACGATCACCCGATGCAGCTGCTGGGTGGCTGGCTTGCTGAAATCGACCGCCTCCATCGTCCTATCCCTCCCCTGACATCAACTCCCCGGGCCCCGGCTACATTCCTGTACAAAAGTGAGTTTGGCGCAGAACACAGCATGACGCCAGTCCGTTCCGGACATCGCCGCGCACTCGCTCCGACCGCGACAGCCGATGCGGCAGCGCAGGGCGCCTGCTAAACTGACCACGTTGGGAGTCCGATGGGCGTCGTCGTGATCGAGGACCACAGCTTGCGGGAGCGCTTTCAGCGCGGTGGCGAGGTGGCGCATGACGCGCGGGTCGCGCTCGATAGCTACTTTCGATTGCTCGACGACGTGTTTCCCATCTGCGGCGAGATCGAGACGGTGGCGGCTTACGACGCCTACCTGCGCGATCCCTCAATGGAATGGGACATCGTGATGCTGACCGATGCGTCGAATGGGCGAATCATCGGGGGCATTCAGTGGCAGCCGCTCCGCAACGTGGCGGCGTCCTGGATCGATGCACTCGCCTGGGTCGAGCACGTCTGGCTCGCCGACGAGCCCGGCGTTCGTAGCTATCCATCGTTCCGCCATCTCCTGGCGACCGTCCGCAAACACATGTGTCAGCAGCGCGTAGATGTCGGATTCATGGAATTTAATGATCCGCAAAAGATGATGCCGGAGGAGATGGAGCAGGACGCGGTAGGAGGGCTGTCCACCTCGGATCGCCTGCTTCTATGGGCCCGAATGGGCCTCTGCGAGTTGGTCCACTGGACCGTGGATCGCCGCCGGATGACGGTACCGTACGCGCAGCCGGCCATGGAAGGCGGGCCGCCGGTGCGGATGCTGTCGCTCGGTTTCTTTGCGCTGACGCAGGAGCTCACCGGTGTACGGCTGTCCGCGGAGGATTACTTGCAGATCCTCTATCGCGCTCATTCGACGATCCGGACGGTCGACCCGTCCACCGACCCGACGTGCCTCGAATACACCGCTGCCGTGAACATGCTGCATCCAGCATCATTCGAATTCGCGCCGCTCAAGCAGCGAATCGCCGCCGATGTCGGGAAGCGCACTCCTCGGCGGCGTCGGGGGCGCGGCGACTAGACGCGGCTCACAGGGTGGCGAGGAACGCGACCAGGTCCGCTTTCTCCTGCGCTGTGAGGTGCATCGCGAACCGGGTGTCGTAGAAGTCGACGACCGCGCGCAGATCGGGCGCGAGGCCGTTGTGGAAGTACGGCGGGCGCGAGGCGAGGCCGCGCAGGATCGGGCCCTTGAACCGGCCGATGTGCTTCCACTTGCCGCTGATCATCGCGCGGCCCGGGTCGGTGGTCTGGCGCAGCTCGCCGGTGGTCTTGTTGCGCAGCGTGTAGAGCGGCATGTCGGGCGTGCGGCGCGACGCGTCGGTGAGCCCGATGTCGAGCGGCGCGACCACCGAGTGGTTGCCCGAGTTGGGCGTGTCGTGGCAGGTCGTGCACGTGCCGGCGACCGTCGCGGGGTTGCCGAACGCGGCCTCGTCGTTGATCCCCGACACACCGGAGATGTTGATCGCGCGGGTATTGAACAGCGCCTGGCCGCGCGCAACCTGGCGGCGGTACGCCGGCGTGCCGTTGCCGGCAAGGGCGGCCCATCCGTTGTAGATGTCGAACACGACCGGCGTGAACGGCGCGTGGGTCTGGCTGTCACCGAAGTTGTCGTTGATGCCGATGTAAAAGGTCTGCGCGACCAGCGCGTCGGGGCCGCCATTGCCGCCCGCGGCGTGCAGCTCCTTGGCGTTGTTGTCGTAGACCTGTGCGGCGAACAGCGAGGTCTCGAGCGCGACGATCGACTCGCGCTGCGCGTTGCTCAGCGCTGCGCCCTGGGCGTGGCCCTCGGTGGCATCGGTCGCCTGTTGCGAGAGATCGAAGTGGATCGTCATTCCGGGCTGGGTCTCGCGGCCGTCCCACATCACGGTGCTGAGGAACTTGAGGTTGGCGCTGGGCAGCGGGCGGCGGAACATCGAGACGTCGGCCGCGCTCGCGTGCTGATACGGGTCATCGACCGCGACGAGCTCGAACTCCGCGCTGGCCGGGACCGGCAGCCCGACGCGGATCAGGCCGTGGTTGAGCAGCATCGTGTAGGCCTGGCGTCGCTTGGCGAGCGTCGAGACATCGGCGTCCGGCGAGTTCGATCCGTCGTTGGTGCGAAAGATCGCGCCGAGGCCGAACTGATCGTCGAGCTGCCCGCCGCGCGTGGCCTCGAAGATCGCGCGGACCTGCGGCGGCGTGATGCCCCAGCCCGCCGACGGCAGGTGGCAGCTCACGCAGCGCCGGCCGTTGCTGCCGAGGTCCTGGAAGAACTCGTTGCCGAGATCGATCGATCCCGTCGTGCTCAGCGTCGTCGCGCGACCGGTCGCATTGGGCACCGGCGTGCCGCTGGGCAAGTGACCGGGTCCTTGGCGCTCCATGACGGCGACGCCGGGGTCGTCGATCGAGACCGCATCGGTTGCAGCAGATTCATCGAGCGCGCATCCCACCATTCCCATCCCCACCATCGGCAGAACAACACCGAACAGCTTGGGCATGGCGCGTAACGCTGCACGGTGAGCGCCAATGGGCGCGCATGCCTGACTCCATGAAATCGTTCAGCGCTGACGGACGACTACCCGATACGCTGTTCCGTTTTCCATCCACGTCGGGAACGAGGTGGTGGCTCGTAAACCCCAAGCGTGCAATCTCAGAGCTCCTCGGAGACGCGGCGCAGCTCCGAAGAGAAATCTCCAGGTCGACTGCAACTCATGTATCGTTTTCGATGCACTCGATCATGGCAGCTCGTAACGACCTCGATCGGGACGCGGACGCGCCTGCGCCGTCATGGCGCCGCAAGACGGACATGATCATCGGCGACAGCCCGGCGATCCGCCACGTCCTGCATGCGCTCGACCGCCTCGCGGCCTCGCACACGCCGGTGCTGATCACCGGCGAGAGCGGCGTCGGGAAGGAGCTGGTCGCGCGATCGCTGCATTACTGCGGACCGCGTGCGCGCGCGCCGTTCATCGCGATCAACTGTGCGGCGATCCCCGAGACGCTGATCGAGGCCGAGCTGTTCGGCTATCAGCGCGGCGCGTTCACCGGCGCGGTGGCCGCGCACCCGGGCGCGATCGAGTGCGCGCAGCTCGGCACGCTGTTCCTCGACGAGATCGGCGAGATGCCGGTGCACATGCAGGCCAAGCTCCTGCGCGTGCTCGAGACCGGCGAGGTCCAGCGCATCGGCTCGCGCGAGCACAAGCAGTTCGACTTCCGGCTGGTCACGGCGACCAACCGCAACCTCGAGCAGGCGGTCAAGGACGGCCGGTTCCGCGAGGATCTGTACTACCGCGTGCACGTCTATCCGGTGCACGTGCCGCCGCTGCGCGAGCGCCCCGACGACATTCCGCGTCTGGTTCATCACTATCTCAGCGTGATCGGGCTCCGCGAGCACCAGGAGGCGCTGCGCATCACCCAGGCTGCGCTCGACAAGCTGATCGCGTATCGCTGGCCGGGCAACGTGCGCGAGCTGGTCAACCTGCTCGAGCGCGCGGTGCTGCTCGCCGGCCACCGGATGATCGACGGCCATCGGGTGATCGACGCCGACGATGTCATCGTGCCGGGCAGCTCGGCGCCCGAGACGCGCGCGCGGGAGCTCGTGCCGTACCGCGAGGCCAAGGCTCGATTTGAGCTCGAATACTACACGCAGCTGATGCGCACCGCCGGAGGCAACGTGTCGCGCGCCGCCAAGCTCGGGCAGAAGACGCGCAAGGAGATCTACGACGCGCTCCGTCGCTGCGGGCTCGACGCCAAGGGCGCCGGCCGCCCGAGCGCCGCCGAGCTGTCCGAGCCCGACTGAACCGGCGGATCAGCGCACGAAGAAGCCGACGGCCCACGGATGCGCGCTCGCACCCGACAGGATGTAGATGCCGCCGGGCGCCCCCGACAACGCGGTCAGCGGCGCGTGCAGCGTCAGACGCACGGTCGTGTTGTTGTTGATGACGTGGTCGCTCAGCACGGGCTGCATCTGCGCCTCGGTGAACTCCGAGAAGTCGGCGACGCGCGTCCGGATCTCCCAATCCGGGACCTCCTCGGTCGACCATCCGGTGAGCACGAACGTCACCGAGCCGCCGCGCGGGATCATGCGCATGCTCGCGGGGTCGGCGCTGACGTCGCTCCAGCCATCATCGGGACCCGCCGGCTCGCACGGCGACTTGCCGGCCTTGGCCGCGAGATCCGAGTAGACCTGCGGCAGCATCAGGTTGCCCTCGGCGATCGGTTGCTCGCCGTCGCACAGGTCGGCGACCTCGCGCCGCACCAGCGACCAGGGATCCCCGGGGGGCGGATCGGCGTAATAGCCATCGTTGGGCGGGTCGTAGGGATTGGTCACCGCGTTGATCAGCTGGCGCGCCGCCGCGACGGACATCGCCTCGGGCCCGCGGCCATCGTCGAGCACCGTGACGATCGGGATCGGCGCGCCATTGAACATCGTCGCGTGGTGGAGCGCG
>DATIPJ010000982.1:0-9556 GCA_035472155.1 Kofleriaceae bacterium | reverse complement strand
ATGAACCCCGCGCCGGGAGCGTCACCGCCGGTGAGCCAGCTCGGGATCAGCTGCGTGGTGAGCTGCGACCAGGGGATCTCGAGGCGAACCGCGGCGACCACCGCGCCCAGCCCGCCGAGCCACAGCGTCACGCGGAACGGCCGGCGCCGCAGCACCCAGCTCGCGATCTCGATCGCGACCACGAAGGCGATCACGGCGAGCAGCGCGGTGGCGAGCTTGTCGTACTCGAAGTAGCGCATGTCGAGCGCGATCTCGGTCCCCAGGCCGCCTGCGCCGACGATGCCCAGGATCGATGCGCTGCGCACCGAGCACTCCAGGTGATAGAAGGCAAAGCCGGTCCACTGCTGCCAGATCTGCGGCAGCACGGCGTGGGTGAGGATGCCGAGCCGGCCCACGCCGATCCGGCGCAGCGCCCGGATCGACTCGGGCTCGACGGCCTCGGCCAGCTCGGCGAACAGCTTGCCGAAGATCGCGCCGGTGGTGAGCGCGATCGCCAGCACCGCCGGTCCGGGCCCCAGGCCGATCATGCGCACGAACAGCAGCGCCCACACGACGTCGGGCACGCTGCGGAAGAATGCCAGCGCCCCGCGCACGGCGAACCGCGCCGCACCGGCGAGCGCGCGCGCGAGCGGCGCACGGTCGGGCGCTTCCTCGAGCCCGGGCAGGCGGACGCACAGCGCCGCCGCCACCACGCCGAACACGACCGCGAGCACCGTCGCGAGGACGCCGATCAGCAGGCTCTCGAGCGAGAGCCGCGCGATGCGCGCGAGGAGCTCGCCGCTCAGGTCGGGGTGCGCGAAGCCGCGCAGGAGCGCGCCCGCGTTGCGCGCGCCGTCGGCGTCGAGCAGCGGCGCGAGCTCCACGCCGCTGCCGTGTGCGGTGACCACCACCGAGAGCGCCACCACGCCTCCGCGGATCCAGCGAGCGGCTCGACCGAGCCGCGGCGGTGCATTCACCGTCGCCGTAGCGCCCCCTCGAGGCGAGCGTGCTCCGCGCCGCCGGGAGCCGGCTCGTTGCCCTCGGGGCCCTCGGGGCTCTCGCCGAGCGTGCCCACCCGGTAGTCGCGCGCGGGGCAATCGACCGCGACCGCGCCGTCCCGGATCCCGATCACGCGGTCGAGCATCGGCAGCGCCAGCGCGAGCCAGTGGGTGCACAGGATCAGCGTCGCGCCGCTCCGGCGTGCGGCGTCGGCGAGCATGCGCGTCACCTGGACCGCGGTCGTTGCGTCGAGCGATGCCGTCGGCTCGTCGGCGATGACGATCGACGGCGACGACACCAGCGCGCGCGCCACGGCCACGCGCTGCTGCTGGCCACCCGACAGCTTCGCCGTCACATCCCACTGGCGATCCGCAAGCCCGACCTCGCCCAGCAGCGCGCTCACCCGCTCGCGCTCGATCGGCCACACCGCAGACAGCAGCACGCGGTGCCACGGCCAGTGCGCGAGCCGGCCGGCCAGCACGTTGCGGTGCACGTCGAGCTGCGGCACCAGCAGATTTCCCTGCTCGACGATGCCGCACGCGCGGCGATGCCGGCGCAGCTCGCGCGGGCTCATCGCCGCCAGGTCGACACCGCGGACCATCACGCGTCCGGCGGTCGGACGAAGGCTGCCATTGAGGATCCGCAGCAGCGTCGATTTCCCCGAGCCGCTCGGCCCTGCGAGCAAGATCCGCTCGCCGGCGCGGATCGTCAGCGTCGCGTCGCGCAGCGCCTCGCGGCTGCCCCACCGGCGCCCGACACCCTCGAGCCGGAACACCGGCTCGCTCTCTGCGGCAGCGGGCTCGACGGCGAGCGACATCTGGGCCGGACGATCCTGCATGCTCGACGCGCCGATCAGTACCGCAGCCGGATCGCCGGCGCACCGTCGATCGGCCGCAGCGTGCCGATCGCCGCCGCCGCCAGCCCGGCGCCGCGCAGCTCCTCGACGCACGCCTCGGTGTGGGCGGGCGGCACACACAGCAGCAAGCCGCCGCTCGTCTGCGCGTCGCACGCCAGCGACGCCAGCACCTCGCGCTCGCTGTCCTCGACCGGTTCGACGACCAGCGGCGCGCCATCGCTCCACGCCGCATCGGCTGCGACGTGCGCGCGGTTCGCCTTGCTGCCGCCGGGGCAGACCTTGGCGCGCATCAGGTCTTTGGCCTCCGGCAGGATCGGCAGCGCCGCGAGGTCGATCGTCGCCGCCACCTGCGACCCGCGCAGCACGTTGCGCAGGTGCCCGAGCAGTCCGAACCCCGTGATGTCCGTCGCCGCCGTCGCGCCGTGCACATGCCCGATCCGCGCCGCGCTCCGGTTCAGCATCACCATCGAGGCGATCGCAACGGCGGCCGCCGCCTCGCTCGCGATCCCCTTCTTGATCGCCTGCCCGATCACCCCCGTTCCGAGCGCCTTCGTCAGCACCAGCGTCTGCCCGGCCACGGCCGTCCGATTCGACCACAGCTCGTCGGGCCCGACCTCGCCGGTCACCGACAGCCCGAACTTCAGCTCGGGGTCGCGTACGCTGTGCCCGCCGACCACCGCCACCCCCGCCTCGCTGCACGTCCGCGCCGCCCCCGCGAGGATCGCATCGAGCACCTCGAGCGGCAGCTGCTCGTCGGGAAAGAACACCAGGTTCAGCGCGAACCGCGGCTCGCCCCCCATCGCCCAGACGTCGGACATCGAGTTCGCCGCGGCGATCGCCCCGAACGTCGCCGGGTCATCCACCAGGGGCGCGATGACATCGCAGGTGAGCACCAGGTTTCGCCCGTTCGCCACCCGCACCACCGCAGCGTCGTCCGACAGCTCATGGTCGACGATGATCTCCGGACGCAGCTCTCCCGATCGGCCGCCGAGCTGACCGAGCACATGCGACAGCTCACCGAGCCGCAGCTTGGCGGCTCAACCACCGCCGCGCGCGTACTGGGTCAGACGAATGGCTGCCTTTGCTTCAGGGGTCATCGCCGCAATCTAGCTCGTTCTCGTGCATAGTCGCGCGACCATGACGATCGGCCGCCGTCCAGCCGCGCTCCGCACCGCTCTCGCCCTCGCCACGCTCGTCCTCGCGGCCCTCCCGGCCTGCGGCAAGGACGCCAAATCATCGGCCGAGCCGACCACCAAGACCATCCGCGTCACCGGCATCCCCGACGAGAATCCCACCGAGCTGCAGCGCAAGTACCAGCCCATGGTCGACTACCTCAAGGCCCAGCTCGGCACCGATGTCCAGTACGTCCCCGTCACCGACTACGGCGCCGCGGTCCAGGCCCTCTCCGCCGGCAAGATCGACTTCGCCTGGCTCGGCGGCTTCACCCACGTCCAGGCCCGCGTCATGGACGGCGCCGTCCCCCTCTGCATGCGCGACATCGATCGCCAGTTCAAGAGCGTCTTCATCGCCGGCGCCGACAGCGGCATCACCACCCCCGCCGACCTCAAGGGCAAGACCTTCGCCTTCGGGGCCAAGAGCTCGACCTCGGGCCACCTCATGCCGCGCCACTTCCTGCTCACCGAGCTCAAGATCGATCCCGAGACCGACTTCTCCGGCAAGCCCCTCTACAGCGGCGCCCACGACGCCACGGTCAAGATGGTCGAGTCCGGCAAGGTGGCAGCCGGCGCCCTCAACATCGAAGTCTGGGAGCGCATCCTCCGCGAAAACAAGGTCGACACCTCGAAGGTCAAGGTCATCTGGACCACGCCCCCCTTCGTCGACTACGTCTGGACCGCCCGCAAGGACGTCGACCCCAAGCTGCGCGACGCCTTCACCAAGGCGTTCCTCGAGCTCGACCCGGCCAGGCCCGAGCACGCTGCCGTCCTCGCCCTCCAGGGCGCCAAGAAGTTCGTCCCCGCGTCACCGGCCGATTTTGACGCCACGGAAAAGGTCGCCCGCTCCACGGGCCTGCTCGCCGGCAAGTAGCCGCTCGATCGACAGCTCACCGGCTGCGATCTTCGGAGAGGATCGTCCACAGCGCGCCGATCTGGTCGCGCAGGCTGGCGATCTCCCCGGCGAGCGCATCGGGCTCCCCCTCGGCGAGCGTGCTGAGCTCGTCGCGTCGGGCAGGTGAGAGTCGATCGGCGATCGCGATCAAGAGCAGCGTCACGGCCTCGGCGCGTTCGGCACCGGTCGCCTGTTCCACCCGCGCGAACACGGCGAGGTGGCGGACGGCGTCGCGCGTGGCGCCGATCGCCGCCTGGTGAGCGGCGCTGTTCGGCACACGCACGGTGACATGCGCCGCCACCGGCAGGACGGCCGTGGCGAGCTCCTCGATGCTCGCCGCTGGGCCGAGCTGCTCGACGACGGCGGACAATCGGCGCGCGAACCCTTTCAGATCATCGCCTTCGCAGCTGAGCGTGAACCCGAGCGACACACCCTGTGCACGACGCTTCAGCACGATCCATCCGCGCGACTGGCCGGTGGCCGGATCGATGGGATGCATGGCCTGCCAGAGACGCTCGGCGGCGATCCAGTGCGGCGGATACTTGAATCGCGCGACGTCGAGGACGAGGACGAGGTCGCGCGCTGCGTGATAGCCACCGATCGGCGAGAAATGACCGCTGCCTGTCTGATCGAGGCCCGCTCGATCGTACGCTGCGATCACCACGCCATCGCCGCGCGCGCCGGCGAGCAGCGCGGACCGCCACGCCGCGGTGTCGCTGCTCTGGGCGCGAAACAGATCGACGGCTGCACCGTTGCAGCGCGCGAGGCAGGCGACCTCATCGAGATCGAGCCCGCGCCGCCGGATCTGATCGTGGGGGACGCAGCAGTCGAGAAGCTCCTCGGAGAACCAGCGCCAGGGTCCTTTCCAGAGCCGCCCCGGATCGATCTCGAGCGCGTTGAGCGCGACGACGAGCGAGCCGAGCCCGCAGAACTCTGGCTCGGCCTGCGTATGAAACTGCTCGGCCAGCCGGAAGTAGCCGTCGAGTCCGCCGGCCGCGAGCGCCTCCGCAAACAGCTGACGGCCGGCCGGCGAGGAGAACTCGGTCGCATCGGCCGGCAGCGGGCGTCGGTACAGGGTCTGCTTCATCGGCACCACGCACCGGCACGAGGACGGATGCGTCGCCGTACCGGTGCTCCAGCGTAGCAGAGGCGCGACCCGTCGAGCTCGGCCGCGAGCGCCGTCGCGCAGGGGAGCGAATTCGCCCGGGCCGTCCGTCCGCTCGATCGCCCAGGTCGCAATCGAACCAAGGCGACCCGGTGCCGCGGGTGCGGGCCGCACTTTGCATATCGAGCTTGAGATGTCATCCAAGCCCGCTGCGAAGAGCTCGACCGATGTCCTTCAGCTGCTCACCGCACAGCATGCGGAGGTCGACGCGCTGTTCGAGAAGCTCGAAAACAGCGCGGCGAACCGTACGGCGTTGCTGACCGAGCTCGCCGACAAGCTGGCGGCCCATGCGGTCGTCGAGGAGAAGGTGTTCTACCCGTCGGTCATGGCCCGGTCCACGAGCGACAAGCTTCACGAGTCCGTCGAGGAGCACCTCCAGATCAAGCGAGTCCTCGCCGATCTCATCGAGATGAGGCCCGACGACGAGAACTTCAAGGCCAAGCTGAAGGTGCTCAAGGAGGACGTCTCTCATCACGCGCACAGCGAGGAGGAGGGCAAGCTGTTCCCGCTGCTGCGTTCGGCGCTCAGCGCGGACGAGCTGGCGGCGATCGGCAACGAGACCCTCGCGATGTTCGAGCAGCTGATGACCGGGCACCCGCACAGGAACGTCCCCAACGAGACCACGAGGGCGGCCCCGCTGCCACCGGCGTCGTGACCGCCACGCAGCTCCATGCATCGTGGGATGCCGCGATGGACGGCGCCGATGCGTCCGACACACGCCAGCGTGCTGGTGGTCGTCCACACCTCTGAACCGCGCCATGCCCCGACGGGCGTGAGGGTGTTACAGAAGCCGATCAAGCTCGAACGGCTGCTCGCGGTCGTGCACGAATACTGCGCGCAGTAGCGGCCGCAACACGCCCTCTCGCTTCACGGTTGGGCGACGCCCGGCGGCGCCGTGGGCGCTTCGAGACGCCGGTACAGTGAGCGTCGATCGATCCCGAGTACGCGTGCCGCGTGCGTCTTGTTTCCGTTGACGCTCGCGAGCACCTGGCGGACATAGCGGCGCTCCATCTCGTCCAGCGTGATCATCGTGGCAGGGTCCGAGGTCGAGAGCTCGATCCGTGCAGGTTGATGGTTGATCACCTTCAGCGGCAGATGCGATGGATCGATCTCGCGCCCACCGCACATCGCCACGGCGCGCTCGATGCAGTTCTCCAGCTCGCGAACATTGCCGGGCCAGTCGTACGAGACCAGCTTTCGCGCTGCGTCTGCACCGATGACCGGTACAGCCTTGCCACCGCGACCGGCGATCTTCTGTACGAGGTGTTGCGCGAGCAGAACGACATCCGCGCCGCGCGCACGCAACGGTGGGACGGTGATCGCGACCACGTTGATCCGGTAGAACAGATCCTCACGGAATCGCTGCTCGTCGACCTCCGTCTCGAGGTCGCGATTCGTCGCGGTGATCACGCGCGCCTCGAACGGTACCTCTTCATCTCCTCCGACGGGACGCACGGTCCGCTGCTGCAAGACGCGCAACAGCTTGACCTGCATCTCGAGCGGCATGTCACCGATCTCGTCGAGAAAGATCGTCCCGCCCTTCGCCTGCAGGAACAGGCCCGAGCGCGCAGACTTCGCATCGGTGAACGCACCGCGCACGTGGCCGAACAGCTCGCTCTCGAGCAGGTTCGCCGGCACCGCGCCACAGTTGATCGCGACGAACGGTTCGAGTCGACGCGTTGGCGAGAGGTCGTGGAGCGCCCGCGCAACCAGTTCCTTTCCCGTCCCGCTCTCGCCGGTGATCAGCACCGTCGCGTCCACGTCGGCGACCCTCCGGATCATCGTGGTCGTCTCGCGGATCGCTGGGCTCGTGCCGATCAGCGTGGCGATCGGCGTCGCGAGGTCGACGACCTGCCGCAGCCGGCGAGCTTCACGCGCCACGGACAGGTGCTCGAACGCCCTCTCCAGCGCGACGACGAGGACATCGGTCTTGACCGGCTTCGTCAGGTAGTCATACGCGCCGGATCGAACAGCCTCGATCGCCGTGTCATAGGTCCCGAGGCCGGTCAGGACGATCGCGAGCACGTGCGGGTGGCGCTCTCGAAGCTGTTCGCACAGCTGGACGCCGCTTATGCCTGGCATCTGCACGTCGGTGACGACGACGTCCACGTCATGGTCGCGGACCCGCTCCAGGCACTCCATCGCGGAGGCCGCCGTGTCGACGGCAAAGCCCCGCCGCTTGAGCCCCTCGGACAGCAGGGTCCGCGTGTCCTCATCATCATCCACGATCAGCACATTGGGCATGGTTATCCTCGGCAGTGGCGTGGTGCCACGCTACAAGGAACGAGCCATGTCGAAACCGCACGCATATCGCCAAGCTGCCGGTTCGGCATGCCTTCGCCGAGCGCCAGCGCCCGATCCATCCGAGCGCAGGTGCTCACACGGGGCGTAGCCGCGCATGCGACCGCAGCAGCGCGCGACCCGCCGCAAGGCCGGCAAGCGCAGCGAGCGCCAGCGGGCCGGCATGCCAGCGCAGAACATGCGCCGTCCCGTCCTTGGCACACATCCACTGCGTGCCCACCACGCCCAGCGCGGCCGCGGCCGCCAGTGCGAGCGCGGCGTTGCGCCGGTGCGCGGTGGGCACCGCCCGGCGCATCATCCCGAGGAGCGCAATCGTCGGTAGCAGCGCCAACCCGGCGACGCGAGCGACGCACGCCCAGCCCGCGGTCCACGGCGCAGTCAGCTCGTCGGCCCCGGCCGGCCCGCGCAGCACGAGCACCAGCCAGACCAGGCTCGCGATCATCGAGGCAAACCCTCCGGCGCCAGCGCCCGCCCCGGGGATGCTGCGCCGCAGGACATGGCGCGCCGCGAGACCGGCCATGGCGCTCAGCGCGGCGCTCTGGGCAACAAAGCCGGCATCGAGCAGCTTCTGCGCGAGATCCGGTCGCGTACCGAGGCCGTAGCAGCCCAACCCGATGCACGCGATCGCGAGCGCCGCCCACCGGCACGCCCGCGTATCGGGGCCGCGCAGGCGGCGCACCGGTGCCAGCTCGGCGACCAGTCCATCGATGACGTCGCTGCGCCTCATGGCTTGGCCTCCAGCAGCGCGCGCAGCTTCTTGTAGCCCCGGTGAGCCGTCACCTTCACCGTCGACACCGACAGCCCCGTGCGCTGCGAGATCTCGGCGACCGTGCAGCCCTCGACCTTCAGCATCTCGATCACCTGCTGCTGTGTGTGCGAGAGCCGCGACAGCGCTCGGCGCAGGGCGTCGGACAGCTGCTCGCCCATCCCGGGCGCTTCCTGCGCCAGCTCCTCGAGCCCTGCGTGCGTCAGCAGCTCGGTGTTGCGCCACCGCCGTTGCCTTGCGAGGTGATCGAGCAGCCGGTGCCTGGCGACCGCGTACATCCACGGTCGAAACGGCCGGGCGGGGTCATACGTATGCCGGTCGCGATGGATCGCGAGCAGCGTGTCCTGGACGATCTCCTCGCACGCATCCGCCTGGCGGACCCGCGCGCGCGCGAACTGCTCGACGAGCGTCGCGACCTCTGCGAGCAGCGCCGCGTAGGCGCCGCGATCGCCGTCCTGCGCGCGCGCCATGAGCGACGAGAGTCGGTGGTCGAGGTCGCCCACGGTCGTCCTCTCTATGCGGACCGAACGCCGCCCCGGTTACAGCGAATCGACGCCGAACGGCACGTAACCCGATCGCGCGGTCGGCCGCATATGCGCGAGCAGGCACGAACGTGCCGGGAGGCCCGCATGACCCCGATCCGCAACTGGATGATCACCTACCAGCGCCACCTCGCCGCCGAACCATGGGCCCTCATGCCGCTCCGCCTTCTCGTCGGCTTCGGTCTGGCCGCGCACGGCTACGCCAAGCTCACCCGCGGCGTCTCCTTCTTCGCGGCCACCCTCGCCGCCATGGACATCCCGGCACCCACCACCACCGCCTGGCTGACCACCCTCCTCGAGCTCGTCGGCGGCATCGCGATCCTTTTGGGCGCCTACGTCGCGCCGCTCGCGCTGCCATTCATCGCCATCATGCTCACCGCCATGCTCGGCGTGCACCTGCCCTACGGCTTCTCCTCGATCAAGCTCAAGGCGATCACCGCCGCTGGGCCCGAGTTCGGCCCGCCGGGCATCGAGATCAACCTCCTCTACATCGCCGCCCTGCTGGCCCTCGCCTGCAGCCGCCCCACGCCCTGGTCGATCGATCGAGCTCGCCGGCGGAAGCGCATGGAAATCGAACCCACCTGACCGTCGCTGCGGCCTCAGAGCTGCGTCGTAGCCTCTGCCCTGGCTCCGCCACGGGATTCCGAGTACGCGGCGCGCGTCGGCTTCGGTCCGCTGAGTCCGTCGGGGAGCTGCGGAGGCGCTCTGCCCCCGAGCGTCGCGCGCCGTCAGGCGCGCGAGGCACCACGGCGCGGCTATCGGCGCAAGTCGGTTCGACGATCACCGGCGCGATGCATTGCCCCTTCGGGGGTGGCGTCTCAAGGAAGGTGGCGAACGCGTTGTGCGGGGCGAAGATCTTCTCCATCACCGCATCGGGGTGC
>DATIPJ010000981.1:0-4125 GCA_035472155.1 Kofleriaceae bacterium | reverse complement strand
CGCGCATTGATCGCCGGTCGGCAGGGCCTCGGCGGCGGCGGCGGCGCGCACGAGCCGGGCCGGGCCGCCGTTCTGCACGAGCTGGAGGAGGTCGTTCGCGGCGGCGCGCGCGCGCTCGGCGCAGTCGGCGCCGTCGGCTCGCCCGGTCGGCGCGTTGCAGAAGCCCTTGGTGGCGCTGCGCCACGACCCGAGCCACGCGTCCATGCGCGCGCGCAGCGCGGGTAGCGCGTCGACGGCCGTGGGGCCGCCGACCTTGGCGATCGCCTCGGACCGGCCCTCGTTCCACACGGTGTCCCAGCCGGACAACGCGTTATCGCAGGTGCCCATGTCGCGCGCGCCGGCGCTGCGCGTGCGTAGCTCGCTGATCACGAACAGGCCGCTCGCCACGGCGGCGGCGCCGATCGCGACCGTGGCGATCGTACGCTTGTGGGCGAGCACGGGCCGGTTGCGCACGAGCTTGCCGACGAGGGTCGACATGCGATCGAAGCGCGCCGCGGGGTCGCGCTCGAGCCCGCGCAGGATCGCGGCCGCTGCGCTCGGCGGGATCTCGGGGCGTGCGGCCGGTGGGGCGACCTTGCCCCGCAGCAGCTCGCGCAGCCACATCGCGATGGTGTCGCCGCCGACGGGCGGGTGGCCATAGACGCGATGGAACAGCGCGGAGCAGAACGAGAACTGATCGGAGGTCGCCGACGGCGGCGAGCCGAGCACCAGCTCGGGCGCGGCGTAGACCCGCGGGCCGAGCGCGTTGGGCCCGGCGGCGAGGATGATCGACTCGAACTGACCCGACGTGGAGTGGCGCCGCGTCGGGACGAAGCCGACGAACGAGTCCTCGCTGCTCGGGAAGTCGCTCGCGGTGGTCCAGTCGTCGTCGCGCTGCTTCTTGGTGGCGGCCATGCGATGGACGCGGGCCTCGCCGACGCCGAAGTCGAGCACGCGGACCTTGCCGTCGCGGCCGACGACGCAGCTCGCGGCCGAGAAGCAGCCGTGCACGATGCCGGCCTCGTGTGCCGCCGCCAGCCCGCGGCCGGCCTCGGCGAACAGGCCGAGCAGCAGCGCCGGATCGTCGGTGCTGATCTGCGAGAGCACCGTGCCCTTCACGAACTCGTAGACCAGATACACGAAGCCGGCGTGGACGCCGACCGAGAGCATCTGCAGGACATTGGGGTGCGAGAACTGGCAGAGCCGCTGCGCCACGGCCATCAGCGCCGGGGTCGCCGGATCCTCGACGTGGAGGTCGAGCTGCTTGACGACCACGCGGTCATCGCGCTCGGGGTCGAACGCCTCATAGATGACGCCGTCCTCGGTGCCGCCGACGCTGCGGATGATGACGTAGCGGTCGACCTGGTGGCCTTTCACCCATGGAAACGCGGGCATGAGCGGCGCCCGACGGGCCGCGCGCCAGGTCGTGAGCCGGTCCTGGATCTGATCCATCGGCTCGGCCTGGAGCTCGCGCTCGGGCCGGCCGGAGGTCTGCAGAAGGCGCCGGCAATCGGCGCAACCTGCGGCGTGCTTGAGCGCACGGATGAGCTCTTCGTCCGAGAGCCGCCCGTGAAGGAAGTCATCCGCCACGGTGGACTGAAAACAGCGCGACACGATCAGCCTCTCTACATTTTGACTATCGCCCGCCTTCCCCAGGCGATCTATGCAAATTCACATGTACTCACTGACAGCCGGTCAGCTGGTCGGGCCAAGCGTCGAATAGGCCAGGGCTCCTCGCTGTGATGGCGCCGAGGCGCGGGGCGCGATGCGGCACGCTTTCCGCCTGCAAGATGTGGCACGCGCCATACAAGCACGCGCGCGTCGATGCGCGGCCGCGGGCCGAGTGAGGCCCGGGCCCATCAACATCACAGGACCTGGCTCAGGCTCAGATCGATATCGTCCTGGACGTGGCGGATCAGGCTATCGAGGCTCTGCGTCGAGAGCTGCAGCTTGAGCGAGAGCTCGTCCTTCATCGCGGCGAGCACGGTCTGGGTCGCGGCGTTGAGCCGGCGAAACACCGTCGAGGTGCCCACGCGCTCGAGCCCGGCGATCTTGGCCAGGGTCAAGCCATCGACATAATAGAAGTGAAGCAGCAGCCGCTCCTTGGGATCGAGCCCCGCGATCGCGCGCCGCAGCGCCGCGTCGATCTCGGGCATGTAGCGCTGACGGAGCAGGGCGATCTCGGGATCGAGCGCCTCGAATGCCTCGACGGAGGCCTCCTGCTTGGCCTCGCGCGTGGTGCGCCGGCGCAGGTTGAGCGCGGTGCGCACCGCGGCGGTGCGGATCCAGCTCGCGAGCGCGCCGTTGCCGCGATAGTCGCGGATCTTGGCGTTCGGTCCGACGAGCAGACGCTCGCGCAGGATCTGCTGGACCTCGGTGACGAAGTCGTGCGCGCGATCGATGCGCGCGACGGCATCGCGCACGCATCCGAGAAAGATGCGATCGAACTCGGTCAGTGCGACTGGGTCGCCTTCACTGCAAGCGCATGCCAGGAAGAGGTCGGCTGGGTGGCTGCAGCCCGCGGTCATTCGCCCCGCGAATGTGTCGAAGGCGAGGTCCATGCCGGGCCAGGTCGCGCGCGCTTGATCGTACGCCTGGTGTATCTCATCTAGATCAGACGAGTTGCTCGGTACATCCACAGGATTGCGAGCATAACACGGCGATTCGAGCGGAAAAATCGCTGTGTTCGGTGTCTAGGGGCTGAGGCGCTACATCCGCAATGTTCGAACGCCTGAGCATGGCTCGCCCTGCATCGGTGATGCCGGCGAGCTGTTACAGTGTGTACGCTGTGCGTTGTCTCGAGGAGAATACGCTCTTTGAGTACGTCAGCGACGGCCTGGATACCGCTTCGCGCCAGGCGGTCGTCGAGCACGCGGCGTCCTGCGAATCCTGCCGACGGATGATCGCCGCCGCGATCGACGCGGCACCGAGCATGCACGGTGCGGTGACCGAGCCGCACGGCGAGGTTCGCCCCGCGCGCAGCACACCGCCGCGCGGCCCGGTGTCACTGGACTCCGAGCGCCTGCTGGCGGGCAAGTACCGGCGGCTGCGCCTGCTCGGCGCCGGCGGCATGGGCACGGTGCACGAGGCAGTCAACACGTGGACCGGGCGCCACGTGGCGGTCAAGGAGCTACACGGCTCGTTCTCCGCCGATGCCACCGCGGTGCAGCGCTTCACGCTGGAGGCGCAGAGCGCGAGCCGCATCGCGCACCCCAACGTCGTCGATATCCTCGACCTCGGCGCCGATCCGGCGACCGGCACGCTGTTCATGGTCCAGGAGCTGCTCACCGGCTCGACGCTGCGCCAGCGCATCGCCGACCGCGGCAAGCTCTCGCTCGACGAGGCGCTGCGCATCATCGGGCCGGCGCTCGACGCGCTCGTCGTCGCCCACGACGCGGGCGTCGTGCATCGCGACCTCAAGCCCGACAACATCTTCCTCGCGCGCGACGCCGCGGGGCGCGAGGTCACCAAGCTCATCGACTTCGGCCTCTCCAAGCAGCTGCGCGAGCAGGGTGGGCTCGCGATCACCGAGCACGGGCGGCAGCTCGGCACGCCGTTCTACATGTCGCCCGAGCAGATGCGCGGCGAGACCGATCTCGATGACCGCACCGACGTGTGGTCGATCGGCGTCGTCCTCTTCGAGGCGGTCGCCGGCGTGCGGCCGTTCGCCGGCCCGGGCTACAACGACCTGGTCGTCCAGATCCTCAAGGAGCCGGTCCCGAAGCTGTCGTCGGTGCTGCCCGAGGTGTCGCCGGCGCTGAGCGCGCTCGTCTCGCGCGCGATCGAGCGCGACCGCGGTCAGCGGCTGCGCATACGCGAGCTGCGCGATGCGCTCGACGAGCTGGCGCGCCATCCCGAGGTGCTCGAGCTGCCGCCCGGCAACCCGTACCGCGGGATCCTGCCGTTCGAGGCCGACTACCGCGGCGTGTTCTTCGGGCGGACCAGCGAGGTCGCCGCGGTCGTCGAGCGGCTGCGCAGCGAGTCGTTCGTGCTGGTCGCCGGCGACTCCGGCGTCGGCAAGTCGTCCCTCGTGCGCGCCGGCGTGCTGCCCGTGGTGCGCGACGGCAACGCTGCGGTCGTCATGACCGCGCCCGGGCGCCAGCCGGTGGCCGCGCTCGCCGCTGCGCTGGCGCCGCTGCTCGAGGA
>DATIPJ010000980.1:0-7766 GCA_035472155.1 Kofleriaceae bacterium | reverse complement strand
TCACCGCGCGCCGTCGCGCTAGCTCCTCGACGAGACGTCGACGAAATCTTGCCCGCGTCGCCGAGGCGGTGAATCGTCAACAACAGGCTCCGTCGCATGTCGAAACTTCGACACGACAAAATGCCGCCACCCGCCGCGTTGTTTGCCTTGAAAGGTGTTCGGTTCCGGAGCAATTTCCAGCTTTCATACTCTCAGATTGGAGTAGGACATGGCTCTCAAGAAAGGCGTCGATGTCAAGCCGGCTCGAGGAAAGCTCGGCATCCTGCTGCCCGGCATGGGCGCAGTCGCGACCACGTTCATCGCCGGTGTACAGGCGATCCGTCGCGGCATCGGCAAACCGATCGGTTCGCTGACCCAGCTCGGACACATCCGCATCGGCAAGCGCACCGACGACAACTCGCCTGCGATCAAGGAGTACGTCTCGCTCGCCCGCCTCGAAGATGTGGTGTTCGGCGGCTGGGACATCTTCCCCGACAATGCTTATCAGGCCGCGGTGCGCGCCGGCGTGCTCGACGCCAGGCACCTCGATGCGCTCAAGGAGGAGCTCGAGGCGATCAAGCCGATGCCCGCCGTGTTCGAGCAGGCCTACGTCAAGAAGCTCACCGGCCCCAACGTCAAGAAGGGCACGTCGAAGATGCACCTCGCCGAGCAGGTGATGGACGACATCAAGGCGTTCAAGGCGCATCACGGCTGCGATCGCCTGGTCGCCGTGTGGTGCGGCTCGACCGAGGTCTATCGCAAACCGACCGAGGTCCACTCCACGCTCGACAAGTTCGAGGCCGCGCTCCGGGTCTCGCACGACGACATCGCGCCGTCGCAGATCTACGCGTACGCGTGCCTCAAGATGGGCGTGCCGTACGCCAACGGCGCGCCGAACCTCTCGGTCGATACGCCGGCGCTCCTCGAGCTCGCGCGCCGCCAGGGCCTGCCGGTCGCCGGCAAGGACTTCAAGACCGGCCAGACGCTCATGAAGACGATCCTCGCGCCCGGCTTCAAGGCGCGCATGCTCGGCCTCTCGGGCTGGTACTCGACCAACATCCTCGGCAACCGGGACGGCGAGGTGCTCGACGACCCCGAGTCGTTCAAGAGCAAGGAGGTCACCAAGCTCGGCGTGATCGACCACATCCTCCAGCCGCAGCTCTACCCCGAGCTGTACAACAACATCTCGCACGTCGTGCGCATCAATTACTATCCTCCGCGCGGCGACAACAAAGAGGGTTGGGACAATATCGATATCTTCGGATGGCTAGGCTATCCGATGCAGATCAAGGTCAACTTCCTGTGCCGCGACTCGATCCTGGCGGCGCCGATCGTCCTCGATCTCGCGCTGTTCATGGACTTCGCGCACCGCGCCGGCATGAGCGGCATCCAGGAGTGGCTGTCGTTCTACTGGAAGTCGCCGATGACCCCCGAGGGGCTGTACCCCGAGCACGATCTGTTCATCCAGCTCATGAAGCTGAAGAACACGCTGCGCTACACCAAGGGCGATGAGCTGATCACCCACCTGGGCGCCGAGTACTACGACTGATGTCGGGGGCGCGGGCCTGGGCGAATGCGGCGGTCGTGATCGCGTTGGTCGCAAGCCCGGTCACCGTATGCGTGGGCCTGTTCCAGAAGGCCGCGGTCGGTTTCGCGTCGGTGGGCAGCGTTTGCGCCGACGGTTGCCCGCGCCTCGACGAGCAACTCGCGGCGGCAAACCAGCTGGTCTACGGCGGCGCGATCGGCGGCGCCGTGCTCATGATCGGCGGGATCGCTGGGAGGTACGCGACGCGGCGGGATCGCCGGCCCGACGGCGACGGCGAGGCCACGCCGGAGTTGCCGCGCGCGCGCGTCGCGCGCCGTAACGCCCGGAGCGCGCGCGTCAGTTGACGCCGCGGCCGGTGAACAGGTCGCGCGGATCGATGCCGAGCGTGCGCATCGCGGTGTCCCACATCTCGTCGGCCGGCGTGCCGAACACGAGGGTGGGATCGGCCGCGGTGTGCAGCCATGCGCCGCGCGCCATCTCGGTGGCGAGCTGGCCCGGGCCCCAGCCCGAGTAGCCGAGGAGCAGGCGGATGTGGCGCGGCGGCTGGCTCGCGATCGCGCGCAGCCGCTCGGGCGAGGTCGACAGCGAGATGGTCGAGGTGATCGCGATCGTGCCGCCGATGCCGGCCTGCGCGATGCCGATCGGCTCGTGGAGCACCCAGCCCGTGCTCGGTGAGACCGGGCCGCCGGCCCACACGACAGCGGAGTCCTCGCCGCGCCAGCTCATCTCGAGCGAATCGAGCAGCTCGGCGGCGCGAATCGGCGACGGGTGGTTGATCACCAGGCCAAAGGAGCCGGCCTCGCCGTGCTCGATCATCAGCACCACCGCGCGCGAGAAGTTGGGGTCGGCGAGCTGCGGCATCGCGAGCAGCAGGCCGGGCGCGAGGTTCGACGACTCCACCACCGTCAGTCTTCCGCAAATCGCGGGCGACCGCCGCTAGATTTGATGACAAATGCCGCTCCCGCGCGGCCGGACGCTGGCATCTGCCAGACTCGGATCAATGGAACTGATGCTGCAGGTTCGGGTCGGTGGCCCCGTCTTGCTTCACGGCTTCGGGCGTCGCCTTCTCAGGCTCTCCGAGGCCGAGCTTGTGCTGCAGTTTCTTGAACAGCGCCGAGCCGAGGCTCAGCGCGAATCCGGTGACGACCGCTTTCACGAAGAACTTCATGTTCGCAATCGTAGCATCGCGCGCGCGGAATGGCCGCCGCGGGATGCGACGGTGCCGATCAGGTGTTCTTCAGCGTGAGCGCCAGCTTGATCGTCAGATCGGGCGCGACCGGCGCCTCCTTGGGATCCTTGGAGTCCTTGCCGACCTTGAAGTCGAGGCGGTTGAACGTCGACTCGCCCTTGATCTTGATGCTGTCGGCCTTCTGATCGGTCACCTCGAACGTCACCGGGTACTTCTTGGTGATGTCGCGGAACTTGACGGTGGCCTCGGCGGTGTAGGTCTTGTCCGCCTTCTTCTTGACCTTGTCGATGTCGACCGTGATGGTCGCGAACTTCGACACGTCGATGAAGTCGGGCGTCTTGAGGTGGTTGTCGCGCTTCTCCGAATCGGTCTTGAGGCTCGAGGCGTCGATCTCGATCGTCGCCTTGCCGCCTTCGACCTTCTTGGGATCGAACTTGGCCTTGGTCACCTTGAACTTCTCGAACTTGACCTGGACGGGATCGTTGGGCTTGGCCTCGGTGTGCTTGGCGAGCACGACGATCGAGTCAGCGTCCGAATCCTGAGCGAGCGCCGGACGCGGCGCGACCGCGACGTAGCCGACGAGGAGAGTTGCGAGACCGAGTAGCTTGAACAGTTTCATGGGAAGCTCCGGCGCCAGGTGCAAAGGACGGTCAGCCGCTGGTGTGGCGCATCACCAGCGACACGTGAATGGGAATCCGGTCGCCATCGAAATCACCGGCGTCACCGGCGAGAGCGGTTTCCTTGATCGCGATCTCGAAGTCCGCCTGGACGAGCAGAATCTCGCCCGACAGCCCGAGCCTCGTCAACGCCGCGGCGTCGGGCTTCTTCAGGGTCCCCGTGACCTCGATCGAGTGCGTCTTGCCGATGAGGCCGAGGGTGCCGTGGGCGCGGAAGGCGAGCGCGCCCGGGCCGCTGGGCTTGGCGGCGAGCACGCGATCGATCGCGAACGAGATGCGCGGGAACTTGTCGACGTGGAGGTACTCCTCGCGCGCATGGGTCGACCGCAGCGTGATGCCGGTATCGACCGAAGCTGCGTCAGCGCTGACCTCGCCGCCGATCGGCTGCGTCAGATCATGCGGGTTGCCCTGCCACGCGCCGCGGATCCCGCCGAACCGCGTGTCGAACGTCTCCTTGCCGGCGGAGAGGTTCGCGATGATCGACGTGCCGGCGTGCTCGACGACCTCGTAGCGGCCCGCGGGCGCATCGAGCGATCCGACGATGCCCGCCTCGATGCCGCGGATCGTCGACTCGGGCAGCGCATCGACCGCGCCCGCCGGGGCCGCGCCGCTGGCGAACGCCACGATCGGCACCGCGAGCGGCAGGGCTGCGACAAACCACGACGCGGCCCGCAGCGCGGTGGAGCGGCGTCCGAGGCGAGCCTCGCGGCGGCGAATGATCCAGCCGGCGACGGCCAGGGCCGCGGCGACGCCGGCGATCGCGAGGCAGGCCTCGAGGCCGAGCCAGATCGCATGCGTCTTCGCGACGCGCCAGCCGAGGTCCGGATCGGGGATGTAGAACGTCTTGTCGAGGGCGGTCCACACGTTGCGCGAGCCCTGCATCTGCCAGCGCACGAGCGCACCGATCAGGGCGGCGAGCGGAAGGCATACCGGCGCGAACGGCGACCTCACGCCACCTGGGTAGCCCGATCTCCGCCGAGATGCATCTCGCAGAGGCGAAACATTGTGTTTCGTCTGGGATCGGCGAAGCGATGGAACCAATTTGAAGATCGGCGGTGCGCACGCGTCGAACCGCGCCGCCGCGGCGAGCGAGGGCTGTCCCTGTCCTGGACATCCCCTAGTCCACGAGCGGACGGTACAGCGCCGGGCGGCGATCGCGGAAGAACCCCATGCTGGCGCGGATCCGGCGAATGCGCTCGAGGTCGAGCCGCGCGAGCGCGATGCCGGGCTCGCTGCGCGGAAGCTCCGCGAGCTTGTCGCCGCGCGCGTCGGCGATGAACGAGCTGCCGTAGAACGTGATCGCGCCGGGGCCGTCGCCCTCGGTGCCGATCCGGTTGGCGGCGACCACGCCGACCGCGTTGGCGACCGCGTGGCCGATCATCACGCGCTGCCACGCGTCGCGGCTGTCGAGCTCGGGCTCCTCGGGCTCGGAGCCGATCGCCGTCGGATAGAACAGCACGTCGGCGCCGGCGAGCGTCATCGCGCGCGCCGCCTCGGGGAACCACTGGTCCCAGCAGATCGCGACGCCGATCGTGCCGAACCGGGTGGGGAACGCGCGAAAGCCCGTGTTCCCCGGCTTGAAGAAGAACTTCTCCTGGTAGCCCGGCCCGTCGGGGATGTGGCTCTTGCGATAGATGCCGAGGTGGCGGCCGTCGGCGTCGAGCACGGCGACCGAGTTGTAGTGCTCGGGGCCGGCCTGCTCGAAGAACGAGACCGGGATGACCACGCCGAGCTCGGCGGCGAGGCGCTGGAAGTGGCGCAGCGTCGGGTGGCTCTCGGCGGGGCGCGCGCGCGCAAAGTCCGCCTCGCGCTGGCTGCGGCAGAAGTAGTGGCCCTCGAACAGCTCGCTCGGCAGCACGATCTGCGCGCCCTTGCCTGCGGCCTCGCGAACGAGCTCGGTGATCCGCGCGACGTTGGCGGCGACGTCGTCGGTGAGCGCGGTCTGCAGCGCGGCGACCGTGACTTCCATGCGCGCGACCTTACCTCATGTCGCCGCCGGCGCGGACGGCTGCTGCTGGGTCGAGCAATGGAACGCGCCGCCGCCGACCACGACCGGCTTGCCGTCGACCGCGACCGCGCGCCGGGTCGGGAACATCGCCGCGATCGCCGACACCGCGGCGTCATCGGCCGGCACGCCGTAGGTCGGCACCACGACGGTGGTGTTGGCGATGTAGAAGTTCATGTAGCTGGCAGGCATCAGGTTGCCCGCGGCGTCCTCGACCGCGCCCGGTGACGGGACGGCGACGACCTCGAGGCGCTCGCCGCTCGCCGAGCGCGCCTCGCGCAGGTCGCCCAGGATGCCCTCGAGCGCGTCGCGGTTGGGATCGCCCGGCGCGGGCTCCATGCAGGCGACCACGCCCGGGGTCACGAAGCGCGCGAGCGTGTCGATGTGACCGTCGGTGTGGTCGTTGGCCAGGCCGCGGTCGAGCCAGATGACGTGGCTCGCGCCGAGCGCCCAGCACAGGCGGGCCTCGAGCGCGCGCTGGCCGAGCCCGGGGTTGCGCGCGCCGCCGAGCAGGCACTGCCGCGTGGTGAGCACGGTGCCCTCGCCGTCGACCTCGACCGCGCCGCCCTCGAGCACGAAGTCGAACGCAGCGCCGCGCACGCCGGTGCGCGCGATGACCGCGGCGGCGACCTCGGTGTCGCCGTCCATCAGGTACTTGCCGCCCCAGCCGTCGAACTCGAAGCGCGCCGCGGCCAGCTCACCGGGCCGGGTCACGAAGATCGGGCCGGTGTCGCGCAGCCAGACGTCGCCGTAGGCCAGGTGGTGGAACCGCACGCCGGCGGCGGCCGGCCCGAGCAGCAGGCGCGCCGCGGCCTCGTCACGGCCGTCGCGGACCAAGAGCTCGACGCGCTCGCCGCGCGGACGGCCGCGATCGAGGTCGACGATCGCGGCGATCATCCTCATGAGCGCGCGCTGCGGCGCTGCCAGCCCCTCGAGCCATTGATCCGGATCGTGCGGCCATGCGGTCCACACCGCGTCGTGAGGCGACCACTCTGCCGGCATGCGGAAGGACACGTCGCCTCTTTACCACCACTGTGGCCCGCAGCGTGGCCTGCGGCGGCATCAGCCCCAGGCGTTGAGCGGAGGCTCGGCCAGGGTCGGCCGGCCGCGCCGCGCCGCGATGAACGCCTGGACGAACGCCGGCGCCGACGCGAACCGCCGCCGCGGGTCCTTGGCCATCGCGATCGCCAGTGCGTCCTCGATCTGGGGCGAGACCCGGCCCAGCGCGCTCGGCCGCAGCGGCGGGGTGTGCACGACCTGATAGACCAGCTCGGCGAGGTCGCGGCCCTGGAACGGCGCGCGCCCGGTCAGGCAGCGATACGCGATCGCCCCGAGCGCATAGACGTCGGCCACGTGGCCGATCTGCCCGCCCGAGGCCTGCTCGGGCGCCATGTACTGCGGCGTGCCGACGATGCCCTCGCCGGTCAGCGTGCCCTCGTTGCCCAGGACCTTGGACACCCCGAAGTCGAGGATCTTCCAGGTCCCGCCATCGTGCAGGAACAGGTTGTGCGGCTTGAGATCGCGATGCACCACGCCGGCGAGCCGGGCGACCTCGAGCCCGCGCGCGACCTGGTCGAGCAGGACGACCAGCTCGTCGGACGGCATGCGGTTCTCGGCGCGCAGCCGGGTGGCGAGATCGGTGCCGTGCAGGCGCTCCATCGCCAGGTACGGCACGGGCGCATCGGGCCCCGAGTGCTCGTAGACCCGCACGATGTGCGGCGACTCGAGCCGCGCCGCGACGTCCATCTCGCGATGGAAGCGCTCGATCAGCGTGGTGCTCGCGGTCGAGCGCGCGTTGAGCAGCTTGACCGCCGCCGGGAGACCGTCGCTGCGCACCGCCTCGTAGACCTCGCCCATCGCGCCGCGCCCGAGCACCAGCCCGAGGCGGAAGCTGCCCATCGTCTGGTTGGTCCAGCGGCCCTCGTTGGCGCGGTTGGCGCGCTGCGCCTGGTCGACGACCTCGGCCAGGGCCTGCTCGCGGTCGCCGATCACGCGCATCGCCTGCAGCAGCTCGGCCACGACGCTCGCGCTCGTGCTGCGCGCCCACCGCCCGAGCGCGTAGCCCGAGATCATGAAGCCGACGATCAGGACCTCGGCGACCCAGAGCTGCGACTGCCGCGCGAACTCGGTGGTGAGCACGCCGCGATCGGTCACCCAGCCGCACAGGATCGGGACCGCCACCGCGATGTGGCCGAAGATGCAGATGCCCGCGGTCGCACGAGCGGTCCATCGCACGCGGCCTTGACCACCGGGCAGCCGATGCCGACCACCGCGCAGGCGCTGGACCGCAGCGACCTGCGCCGCATGCGCGCGTTCCACCTGTTCGGCGTGTTCGCGCCCTACGGAGCGATCCTGCTCTCGCTGCTGCTC
>DATIPJ010000979.1:0-3022 GCA_035472155.1 Kofleriaceae bacterium | reverse complement strand
CCGATCGCTCGCTGACCCGCACGCTGGTGCGCGCGCTCGCGAGCGGCGATGCGGGCGCCACACTGGCCGCGGTCGAGTCGGCGGTCGAGCGCGCCGTCGACGAGGTGCAGGTCGCGCGCGCGATCGTGCGCTACCTGCGCGATCTGTCGGTGCTGCAGGTCGCCGGTGGGCGGCGCGGTCTGATCGATGCCACCGCCGAGGAGCTCGCCGAGCTCGAGGCCGAGGCGGCGGAGCTGCCTCGCTCGCGCGTGACCCAGATGTTCGAGCGCATGCTGCGTTGCTGCGACGAGCTCGGCAAGACGCTGCAGCCGCGCCTCGTGCTCGACTGCGCGCTGATCGATGTCGCGACGATCGAGCCATTGGTACCGCTGGGCGATCTGATCGATCGGCTGACCGAGCTCGAGGGCAAGCTCGCCGGCCGGTCCGCACGCGCGGGTGGCGGCGGCGGGACCAAGGAGCGGCCCCGAGCACCTGCGCCAGCGTCTGCACCCCCCGCGAGCCGAGCGCCGGCACCGAGCCGCAGCACGGCGCCCGTGCCGTCGGGCCCAGCACCGTCGACGACCAGCCCAGCACCGTCGACGACCAGCACACCCCCGTCGACGACCAGCACACCCCCGTCGACGATGAGCACTCCACCGGCCGCGCCGGCCCGGCCCGCAGCGCCCGCAGCCGGATCGCCCGTGGCTCCCAGCTCACCCGCGGCAGCGCCGGTCGCTCCGATGAGCGAGCGCTCCGGCCCGGTCTCGATGCAGCCGTCGGGGCCTGTGCCTCGGCCGGAGACCGTCGCGTCCGGCTCCGGGCCGCACGATGACCAGCCGCCCGAGCGCCGGTTCTCGACCCCTGCGCCCGCCGATGCGCTGCGCGCGTGGAACGCGGTCCTCGACGAGGTCGAGCAGCACCGGCGGGCGACGCTCGCCGCGATCTACCGCCACGCGCGCGTGCTGAGCTGGACGGCGGAGCAGCTCGAGCTCGGCTTCGCCGTCGAGGACCACCACATGGGCGACATGGCGCGCGACAACGCCGACGAGCTGCGCGCGATCCTGCGCACGCTCGGGCCCGAGCTCAAGAACATCAAGGTCGTCGTCCGGCTGCTCGACGCCGGCGAGTCGAGCACCGCGGGTGCCCGTTCTCTGATCGAGGACTCGCGTGAGCGATCGTCCGTCGAGCGAGCGAAGCGCGAGAGCGAGGCCCGCGAGCATCCGATCACCAAGCACGTGCTCCAGACGTTTGGCGCCCACATCAAGGAGATCAAAACCGATGTCTAACGGAAAGATGCCCGATCTCAACTCGCTGATGAAGCAGGCCCAGAAACTCCAGGGCGACGTGCAGCGGGCCCAGGAGGAGCTGGCGAAGATGACCTGCGATGGCTCGTCGGGCGGCGGCCTGGTGACTGCGACGGTCAACGGTCAGTTCGAGGTGGTGCGCGTCAAGATCGACAAGAGCGTCGTCGATCCCAACGACGTCGGCATGCTCGAGGACCTGATCACCGCGGCGATCAACGCGGCCGCGACCAAGGTCCGCGACACCAGCAAGGAGAAGATGGCGGAGGTGATGGGCCCGATGGCCGGGCTGCCGGGCATGCCGGGCTTCTAGCCCACCGGCCCCCATCTCGATGGCAGATCCGATCCGGAGACTGGTCCAAGAGCTTGCCCGCCTGCCCGGCATTGGCGAGAAGACCGCGACACGCCTCGCATTTCATCTGATCCGCTCGAATCGTCAGCAGATTCGCGATCTGGCCCAGGCGCTGCTCGACGCCACCGACAAGATCCGGCTGTGCTCGGTGTGCATGAACATGACGGAGGAGGATCCGTGTGCGATGTGCACGGATCCGAGGCGCGACGCCGAGACGATCTGCGTGGTCGCCACGCCCTCGGACCTGGTGGCCATCGACCGCGGCGGCCACTTCCGCGGCCGGTACCATGTGCTTCACGGTTTGCTGTCACCGCTGGAAGGCATCGGTCCGGATGACATCCGCCTGGCCGAGCTCGTGCGGCGGCTCGGGGGGGACGCATCAGCCACGGTTCGCGAGGTGATCATCGCCACGAGTCCTTCTGTGGATGGCGAGGCGACCGCAATGTACATCGCACGGCTGATCAAGCCGCTCGGGATCCAGGTATCTCGGATCGCGACCGGTTTGCCGGTCGGCGGGGAGCTCGAATACTCGGATCAGGCCACGATCGCTCGCGCTCTGGCGGGCCGGGCGACCATGTAGGCCACAAACACGTGGCTTGCTGTCGCTTAGATGGGCCAAAACGTTGAATGAATTTTGGTGGGTTGCTACCGTGACTCGACGACGGAACGCCAGCGTTTGCAAGGCGAGCCGTCACTGTTCGAGTTTCTAGGGAGCCAAGGCGCGATGATCCAACAGCTCGTCATGTACGAGGAGGAGCTGCAGCAGATCAATAACATCTGCGACATCCTTCATCGGGACTCGAATGCCAAGGCCGTCCTTGTCATCGACAAGAACGGTCAGGCGATCGCACAGGCGGGCGACACGCAAGCGCTCGACGTGACGTCGCTGTCCTCGCTCACCGCCGGCAATGTCGCCGCGACGGGCGGCATCGCTCAGCTCCTCGCCGAGCGCGAGTTCGCCGGCCAGTTCCACGAGGGCGAGAAGACCAACGTTCACATCCCGATCGTCGGCGCGCGGGTGATCCTCGTCGTGCTGTTCGACGAGCGAAGCTCGCTGGGTCTGGTCCGCCTGCGCGTGCGCAAGGCCGCGGCCGAGCTCACCACGGTGCTCGACGTGATGATCCGCAAAAGCGCGAGCGGCGTGGGTCAGCCCTCGGTATTCTCCGAGATCACCGACGACGACATCGACAATCTCTTCAACGACTAGCCCGGCGGCGCCGACGATCGACGAGACCCAGAACCCATGAGCTTCATCAACTACTCGTCGCGCGAGATCAACTGCAAGATCGTCTACTACGGCCCGGGTCTGTGCGGGAAGACGACAAATCTCCAGTACATCTATAACAAGACCAATCCGGAGGCGAAGGGCAAGATGATCTCGCTCGCCACC
>DATIPJ010000978.1:0-18093 GCA_035472155.1 Kofleriaceae bacterium | reverse complement strand
GTCACCGCTGTTGGCCTTGAGGTAGTGGCTCTCGTAGAGGGCGGGCTAGTCCCGCGCGAGGTGCCGCTCGTAATCGTCCCGCGACATCGCCGCATGGTACCCGATCGGGTCGCAGCATCGAGTCGTGGCCGCGCCATCGGGTCGCGATCGCAGGGGCGGGCCACCGCCGTGGGGCGTGCGATCGCGATCGCGGTGTGCTGACGAGCTTTTCGTTACGACGTCGTGGATGATGCGCGGCTGTGAGCGATGCCATCATGCGGATCATCGAGCGGCACGGACCGGAGGCCGTGTGCGACGCGCTCGCGCCGATGCTGACCGCCGAGCGGATCGCGCGCATCGATCAGGTGCTCGGGGCGCGGCTCGCCTCGGTCGTCACCGTGGTCGAGAACACCTACGATCCGCATAACGCCGCGGCGACCATTCGCACCACCGAGGCGCTCGGGCTGGGCGAGCTGCACGTGATCGAATCGGCGGAGAGGTTCTCGATCGCGGGCGGTGTGACGCGCGGGGCGCACCGCTGGATCGATCTGGTGCGCTGGCCCGGGGCCGAGCCGGCGATCGCGGGGCTGCGCGCGCGGGGCTTCCGGGTGTTCGCCACGCTGCCGGGCGCGCCGCACACCGTCGAGGACGTCGACGTCACGACGCCGCTCGCGGTCGTGTTCGGCAACGAGCACGCCGGGATGAGCGAGGCGGCGGTCGCGGCGTGCGATGGCGCGCTGGGGGTGCCGATGTTCGGCTTCACCGAGAGCTACAACCTCAGCGTCACGGTCGCGCTCGCGATGAGCCGGATCGCCGCGCGCCGGCGGGCCGCGATCGGCCGCGCGGGTGACCTCGAGGACGCTCGCCGCCGCGAGCTGCGCGCGCGCTGGTTCGCGCTCAAGATCCGCGGCGCGGTCGGCGTCCTCGAGCGCGCGCTCGGCGAGTAGCAGCGGGTGCGGATCGCGATGCGGTCCGTCGATCGCAGCGCGGATGGCGGATCGCAGCGCGGTCCAGCGTGCACTCCGGGCGTTAGCACTGGCGCGATGGATCGGCGAGGGAGCTGCGTGTCGGATCGGGCGCCTGGGCGCGCGACGAGCGAGACCCGAGGAGTTTCCGGTTGTTGTTGGCCCGCTGCGAATGCGTTTCGTGGCTCGCCACCGTGTCGTCGCAGACACGTCCAAATGTGGCATTGCAGACCCAACCGAGGGACACTCTTGCTGCGGCCTCGGTTACACGCGGTACCGCACTTGCAGACACACCAACGATGGGCTCGACGATGAGGATGTGGACACCATCAGGGCCGCAGGACCGCAGTGGACGCCGAACCGGGAAGTCGGGCGGCTTCACGCCGATGATGCAGCGACCGCGGAGCCCGTGGCTCGCGCTCCTCAAGTGGATCATCATCCTCGGGATCGCGGGCGCGGCGCTGATGGCCGCGACGGCGGTGTTCGTGTTCTGGATGTACGGACGCGATCCGAACCTGCCCGACTACGCGCGGCTCTCCGATTATCACCCCAAGCAGGTCACGACGATCACCGACGCCAACGACCGGCGGATCGGCGTGTTGTCGAGCGAGCGCCGCACGCTGGTGTCGTACGACAAGATTCCGCCGATCGTCGTCGATTCGTTCGTGGCCGCAGAGGACAACAGCTTCTGGACCCACGCCGGCGTCGATTACTGGGGCATGTTCCGCGCGCTGGTGATGAACCTGCGCGCCGGCCACACCACGCAGGGCGCGTCGACGATCACGCAGCAGGTGGTGAAAAATCTGCTGCTCACGCCCGAGCGCACGTTCAAGCGCAAGATCCAGGAGATCATCCTCGCTCGCCGGCTCGAGAAGTCGCTGAGCAAGGAAGAGATCATGGCGCTGTACCTGAACCAGATCTACTTCGGTGCCGGGCGCTACGGCGTCGAGGAGGCGGCGCGGTTCTACTTCGGCAAGGAGATCTCGCGGGTCAACGTCGGCGAGGCGGCGCTGCTCGCGGCGCTGCCCAAGGATCCACAGCCGTTGTCGCACGCGCTGCGCGATCAGAACCCGCAGCGCGCGCGGCGCGCAAAGGACCGCCAGATCTACGTGCTGAACCAGCTGGCGGCGATGCACAAGATCACCGACGCCGAGGCGCAGAAGTGGGCCGACCAGCCGATCCAGATCGTGAAGCCGACGGAGACGAACACGGCGCCCGAGTGGGTCGAGTTCGCGCGGCGCGAGCTGTTGCGCCAGCACGGCGGCGATGAGGCGGCGCTCGACACGCTGGGCGCCACGGTGCGCACCACGCTCGATTCCTCGCTGCAGGCCACCGCGCAGCGCGCGCTGCAGAACGGGCTGCGTGCGTTCGACAAGCGGCACGGCATCGGGCGCCCCGAGCGCACGGTGAAGGCCGACAAGGTCGCGGGCGAGGTCGCGAAGCTCGCCAAGAAGCTGCCGCGCGGCGGCCCGGCGCCCAAGGAGAGCTACGACGCGGTGGTGACCGAAGTGTCCGACGACGATCAGGAGATCGCGGTCGACCTCGGCGCCTTCCAGGCGGCGATCGGCCTCGGCGGCGACGACGACGCGCGGTTCAACCCGCCCGATGGCGACGGCAAGACGAAGAAGCCGAGCGAGCGGTTCAAGGTCGGCGATGTGGTCTCGGTGATGCTGCCGCCGGCCGTGCCCAAGGCCGCGGACGACGACGACGACGAACAGCTCCGTATCTCGGCCAAGAAGGCACCCAAGCACGCCAAGCGCCGCGTGGTGTTCTCGCCCGGGCCCGAGGGCGCGGTGGTCATCGTCGATGTCAAGACGCGCAAGGTGCGCGCGCTGGTCGGCGGTTACGCGTCGAAGGTTGCCGGGTTCAACCGCGCGACGATGGCGCATCGCCAGCCGGGCAGCGGCTTCAAGCCATTCGTCTACGCGGCGGCGATCGACAGCGGCAAGTACACGCCGGCCAAGGTGGTCAATGACGCGCCCGAGGTGTTCGACGAGTTTCCGCAGTGGAAGCCGAAGAACTTCGAGACCGGTCGGTTCGAGGGTCCGGTCCGGCTGCGCTACGCGCTGGCGAAGTCGATCAACACCGTGTCGCTGCGCATCGCGTACGACGTCAAGCCGGAGAACATCGTTGCGGTGGCCAAGCGGATGGGAATCGGCAGCCCGCTGACGCCCGAGATGTCGATCGCGCTCGGGTCCAATGAAGTGACGCCGCTCGAGCTGATCAACGCGGTGGCCACGCTCGCCGCCGGGGGCGTCGCGGCCGAGCCGCCGTTCGTCGAGGCGGTGAACGGCAAGCCGGTGGGGGCGCGCCCGGGCGAGCAGGTGCTGCGGCCCGAGGTCGCGTACGTGGTGACCGACATGATGCGCTCGGTGGTGACCGAGGGAACGGCCGCGGCGGCGCAGTCGCTGAAGATCCCGATCGCCGGCAAGACCGGTACGTCGAACGACGCGAAGGACACCTGGTTCCTAGGGCTCACGCCCGACTACGCGATCTGCGTCTGGATCGGGTTCGACGACAACCATTCGATGGGCCACGAGACCGGCGGCAGCAACGCGGTGCCGGTGTACGTCGAGATCATGAAGCAGCTGAGCCCGCCGGCGAAGTCGTTCACGCGGCCGGCGCACGTCGTCGAGGCGACGATCGACAAGGCGACCGGGCTGCTCGCGCCCGACGGCGCGCCCAAGGCGAGCGCGTACACCGAGGTGTTCGTCGAGGGCAGCCAGCCGACCGAGACCGCGCCGATGCCCGACGACGTCACCGAGGAGAACAAGACCAAGGGCGAGTACGAAGACTGATGCTCCGCGGCGGGCTCGCAGTCGCGCTGTGCTGCGCCGCCGCGCCCGCGGTCCGCGCCGACGACGGCCACGACGGCTACCTCCGGCGGCTCGCGGCGACGGTGCGGGCGCGGCTCGACGACGCCGGCGCAGCGCACCGCGCGCGGCCCGTGCCGCCGGTGCCAGTCGTCGTGAAGTGGAAGCCGCAGAAGATCGGCTCGCTCGATCTCGGCGCGCCGATCGCGGCGGTCGCGGCGGCTGACCTCGACGGCGACCACCGCGCAGAGCTCTACGTGGTCACCGCGCGCGAGGTGATCGCCGCGAGCGTGGCGACCAAGGTCCACGAGCTGGGCCGCGTCGCGTTCACCGGCGACCCCGCGGTGCCGGCGTCGCGCGATGTCGTGGGGACCGCGGTCGTCGAGGGCGGCGCGCTCGTCGCCGCGGTCTCGGGGTGGGCCAAGGATCTGCGCGTGCAATGGGATGGCAAGGCGCTGACCGCGAAACCGGGCGCGGGCGGGTTCCGCGTGTGCGGCGAGCGCCTGTCGCTCGCGAGCGGGCGCAACCACTTCCGCGAAGGCAGCGCGGCGATGTTCGGCGCGCGCTGCCGCGACGACCTGGTCGATCCGGGGGGCGCGCCGCTGCACGTCCGCGGCGAGCTGTCGGCCGCCGGCGCGCTCGATGTCTCGGTCGAGCGCTGCGCCGCCGACGGCAACGCGTGCCTGCCCGCCGGGACGTTTCGCTACCGGGACGTCGGCGTCGCGTTCGACATCGCCGACGTCCAGCGCAATGGCACGCTCGATCTCGTGGTCTCGACCGCCAGGCCGCCCGGCGACGCCGATGAGGTCCGCGTGATCCCGCTCGGCACGCCGGCTGGCAAGCCGACGTTCCGGAAGTCGTTCAACGGCGGCGTCGCGGGCGTGGTGGTCGCCGACGTCGACGGCGATGGCGTGCCCGAGGTGCTGTGCGTGGTCCGGCTCGCCGGGGCGACCCGGGTCGACGTGTGGAGGCTCGACTGATGCGCGGTCGGCCGCTCGCGGTCGGCGCGCTCGGCGCAGTCGGCGCGGTCATCGCGGGCGTGGCCGCGCTCGCCGGCGCCGAGACCCGGCCGCGCTACGGCAACGAGATCGAGGCGTCCCTGCTCGGTGCGCCGATCGTGCTCGATCCGATCGCGGCGCAAAGCCACGCGGAGATCACCGTCGTGGGCCAGGTGTTCGACACGCTGTATGCGATCGGGCTCGACGGGGTCGTGCAACCGCATCTGGCGATCGGCCTGCCGGTCGTCGACCCGGTGCGCGGCATCGCGCACATCGCGCTTCGCCGCGGCGTGGTGTTCCACGATGGCTCGCCGCTGACCGCGGCCGACGTGGCAGCCTCGCTCGAGCGCGTGCGCAGCAAGGTCGGATGGGTGCTCGCGCCGCTGGGGGCGATCCGTCCGGGCGGCGATGGCATCGACGCCGTGCTGCACGTGCCGGGCACCGACGTGGCGACGCTGCTCGCGCTGCCGCAGACGGCGATCACCCCGGGCGGGCTTGCGCCGACGTGGGCGCGCCCGATCGGCTCGGGGCCGTTCGCGGTCGCGAGCTTCAACGGTGCCAACCGCGAGCTCGTGCTGAAGGCGTTCGACGACCACTTCGCCGGACGGCCGTACGTCGACCGCCTGGTGCTGCGCTGGTACGACACGCCCGACGGTGAGGCCCGCCGGTTCGAGACCGGGCTCGCGCAGCTGTCGGCGCGCGGCGCCGCGGTCTTCGCCGGCGCCAAGCCCAAGCATCCGGCCTCGCAGGTCGAGAGCCCCTCGGCGCTGCTGCTGTTCGTCGGGTTCGGCCGGCGCACGCCCGGGGTGACCGGCGACCTCGCGTTCCGCCAGGCGCTCGACCTCGCGCTCGATCGCGGCGCGCTGTCGACGATCACCACCGGCGAGCGCACGCAGGCGACCCGGCTGCCGCTGCCGATCGAGGCCGGTGCGCCCCGGCTCGACCCCGCGGCCAGCGTCGGCGATCCGGTGCGCGCGCTCGCGCTGCTCGATGCCGGCGGGGCGCGCAACCCGGCGCTCTCGGCGAATAACCGTCGGCTCGTGCGGCTCACGATCATCATCGACGACACGCGGCCCGACGACCGCGAGATCGCGCTGCGGGTGTCACGCGGGCTCGACAAGCTCGGCATCGGCTCGTCGATCGAGGTCGTCCCGGCCGAGCGGATGCGCACGCGCGTGCGGGTCGGCGACTGCGACCTGTGGATCGGCCAGCTCGCCGAGCCGCTCGGCGTCGCGACCGCGTGGTGGGGCGCCGCGTTCGCCGCGGGCAACGACGACTGGGCGCGCGCGCAGCTCGCCGCCGGCCCGCTCGACGGCGCCGCGGCTGCCGCCGAGCTCGCCCGCAAGCTGCCGATCGTGCCGCTCATGTTCCGCTCGCTGCTGATCTGGCACCGCAGCGACGTGCGCGGCCTGGGCTTCGACGCCAGCGGCCGGCCCGGGCTCGCCGATCTGTACTGGGTCAAGGGCAAGTCATGAAGCTGCGCGGCCGGTTCACGCTCGCGCTCGCGCTCGCCGCGCTGGTGCCGATCGCGGTCGCCGCCGTCGTCACGCGCCAGGTGATCGCGGCGAGTTACCGCTCGGACTACGAGGTCCAGCGCCGCACCGCGGAGGCCAACCTGCACCGCGCGGTCGAGAAGCTCGGCGCGCAGATCGAGAAGGCCGGCAAGACCCTGGCCGACCGCCACCACCCGTTCGTCGGCCGGCTGCTGCTGGATCTCGCCAAGCAGCCGCACGGCCGCGCCGACTACCTGTTCGAGCAGCAGCTGCGCGACGACAGCGTCCCGCAAATGGAGGGCCAGTCGCTCGACGTCCTCGCGATCACCGACAAGACCGATCGCATCCTGTGCTCGCCGCACGCGCCCGGCAAGAGCGGCGAATCGAACCACCCCGAGATCCGCGAGCGCGCGCAGCGCACCGGCGGCAAGGCGTTCTTCACCCGCGAGGACCTCATCACCAAGGACCTCAAGTCGATCAACGTGCTGGTCGCCGAGTCGAGCCACATCGCGCGCGACGGCGTGTACGAGGTCGCGCTCGTCGTCGGCCGCCGCATCGACAAGGACCTGCTCGAGTCGGTGCGCAGCCCGCCCGGCGCGCGGATCCGGGTCGACGCGCGCATCGTGGGAGGCGGTGGCCAGGTGCTGGTGCGTCCGGAGACCGAAGACTGGGCCGCGCTGTCGCAGGACCCGCCGATCAAGTCGCCGCTGCTCGGCCCCGACGGCGCCACCGTCGCCACCGTCGAGATCGCCGTCTCGAGCGGCAACATGGAGCGCCTCCTGCGCAACATCACGCTGACCTCGGCGGTGCTCGCGGTGATCGCGCTGATCGGCGTGGTGCTGATCGGCCTCCTGGTCGCGCGCCGCACGGCCCGCGATCTCGATCAGCTGGTCGCCGGCTCGCTCGCCGCCGCGCGCGGCGATCTCGACCACCGCGTGCCGGTGCGCTCGCACGACGAGGTCGGCGCGGTCGCCAATGCGTTCAACTTCATGATGGAGGACCTGCGGGTCTCCAAGGAGCGGCTGGTGATCGCCGAGCGGATCGCCGCGTGGCAGGAGATCGCCCGCCGGCTCGCGCACGAGATCAAGAATCCCCTGACGCCGATCCAGATGGCGATGGACACCTTGCGCAAGACCTGGAAGAAGAAGCACCCCTCGTTCGACGAGATCCTCGAGGAGTCGACCGCGACGGTGATGGAGGAGGCCGACCGGCTCAAGCACATCGTGTCGGAATTTTCGGCGTTCGCGCGCATGCCCAAGCCCGAGTTCTCCCGCCTCGATCTCAACGAGCTGGTCCGCTCGGCGCTCGCGCTGTACCAGGGCGGGGCCGCCCCCGTCGAGATGCGGCTGTTCGAGCAACTGCCACAGATCGACGCTGACAAGAACCAGCTCAACCAGGTCGTGCTCAACCTCGTCGAGAACGCGCGTGACGCGATCGGTCAGCGCACGGGAGGCCGCATCACTGTGTCAACTCGGCTCGGCGAGGCCGGCGACCGCTGCATCCTGATCGTCGACGATAACGGGCCGGGCGTCCCCGGCGAGCTCAAAGACAAGGTTTTCGCACCGTATTTCACGACCAAGCATGCAAAAGGCGGAACCGGCCTCGGTCTGGCCATCGTCCACCGCATCGTTTCGGACCACGGCGGGCGGATCGCTGTGGCGGATGCGCCCGCCGGGGGTGCGCGCTTTGCGATCGAGCTACCTCTCCGTAACGGAACTGCTCTCCTGGCGTCCCGGATCTAGGTTACTTTGACGTGGGAGGTCTGCATGCGTCGATTGGAAAAGACGATTCGCGAGATCGGATGGACGTACGCAGTGCCGAGGCTCGAGGTCACCGACCGCGTGTCGCGGGCGTTCGATGAGATGAGCCGGGAGTCGCACGATTGCGTGCTGGTGATGCACGACAGTGCGCTCGCGGGCATCTTCACCAGCCGGGACTTCCTGAACCGCATCGCGGCCGAGCGCGCCGACCCATCGGCGATCGATCTGGGCGCCGTGATGACGGCGGCGCCGCGCACGCTGCGGCCGCGCGATCCGGTGGCGTTCGCGATCAACTGGATGGCGATCGAGGGCTTCCGGAACGTGCCGATCATCGACGACGACGGCGAGGTGCTCGGCGTGCTCACGGTGTGGGACGTGATGCGGCACCTCGAGGACATCTTCGACGAGATCGATGCCACGCCGCGGCCGACCCCGCCGGGCGGCGATACCTCGTCGGTGATCCAGATGATCGACATCGGGGGCGGTTCGTGAGCGGTGGGATGCAGGCGCTCGCCGCCGCCACCGTGGGCGAGCTGTCGCCGCGGCCGCACGCGCGGGTCGACGCCGGCGACGCGATGTGGAAGGTCGTCGGCGAGATGAAGACCAAGGGCCGCGGGGCGGTGCTCGTCGAGGAGGACGGCGCCCTGGTCGGCATCTTCACCGAGCGCGACCTCCTGAACCGGATCGATTATGGCGACGCGCTGTGGTCGCACGTCGTGGTGCGCGACGTGATGACGCCGCACCCGATGGTGATCCGCGCCGATGACTCGCTGAGCGAGGCGCTGCGCCGGCTGACCCAGGGCCACCGCCGGCACCTGCCGATCGTCGACGAGCGCGGCAAGGTGCTCGGGCTGATCTCGATCCGAGACATCCTGACTCACGTCGCGGAGCGATTCCCCGAGGACATGGTGAACCTGCCGCCGCATCCCGACCACGAGTCCTGATCGAGCCGCGCTGCCGCGAATCGCCGCGACCCGGACGCCGCCGCGGGCCGAGATCGGCCTCATCGTCGGAATGGCTTTCTGCGAGCAGACGTTGTAGCTATGAACGTCGCCCACGAAGGGCCGAGAGGACGTCATGGCGAAGCTCGCGAAGATCGAAGGATGTCTCACCGCGCTGGTCACTCCATTCAAGGGCGGGAAAGTCGACTTCGAGGGACTCGCGAAACTCGTCGAGTGGCAGATCGAGCAGGGCGTTGACGGCATCGTCGCGGTCGGCACGACCGGCGAGTCCGCCACGCTCGATGTCGACGAGCACGTCGCGGTCATCGCGGCGATCGTCAAGGCCGCGCGCGGCCGCGTGCCGGTGGTCGCGGGCGCGGGCGGCAACGCGACGACCGAGGCGCTCGAGCTCACGCGCGCGTCGGAGGACGCCGGCGCCGATGCGCTGCTCCACGTCACGCCGTACTACAACCGGCCCAATCAGGAGGGCCTGTTCCGGCACTTCGAGGCGGTCGCCAAGTCGACCAAGCTGCCGGTCATTCTGTACAACGTTCCCACCCGCACCTCGTGCGACATGCTGACCGACACCGTCGTGCGGCTCGCCGAGATCGAGAACATCATCGGCATCAAGGACGCGACCGGCAACCTGGTGCGCGGCAGCGAGCTGCTCGCCAAGGTCAGCGAGCGCTTCATCGTGCTGTCGGGCGATGATGGCACCGCGTTCCCGCTCTATGCGATCGGCGCGCGCGGCGTCATCTCGGTGGTGTCGAACGTCGCGCCGCGCGCGATGAGCGACATGTGGGATGCGTTCAACGCCGGTGAGTGGGCGCGCGCCAGGCAGCGCCACTACGAGCTGCGCCACCTGATGCATCTGTTGTTCGTCGAGCCCAGCCCGGCGCCGACCAAGGCCGCACTGGCGCTGCTCGGCCGCTGCACCACCGAGGTGCGCCTGCCGATCGTCGCCGCGACGCCGGCGCTGGTCGAGCAGCTGCGCGCCGAGATGCGGGCGCAAGGCATGCTCTGACATGACGACCACACGGTTGTGTGTGCTGGGGCCCTCGGGCCGAATGGGGCGGGCCGTGCTCGATGCCGCGCGTTCGCGCCCGGAGCTGCGGGTCACTGCAGCGATCGATCGGCTGGACGCCGGCGGGCTCGGCGTGACCGTATCCGACGGCGTGGCGGCGACCGGGGACCTCGAAGCGGGCCTCGCGGCATGCGATGTGTACATCGACTTCACGTCGCCCGCGGCGACCCGGGCGATCGCCGTCGCCGCGCTTCGCCACCGGCGCGCCGCCGTCGTCGGCACCACGGGGCTCGCCGCGCCCGAGGAAGCCGCGATCGCCGCGCTCGCGGAGGTCGCGCCGGTCGTGTTCGCCGCCAACTTCTCGCTCGGCGTGAACCTCATGCTCGGGCTGGTCCGCCAGGCGGCGCGCGTGCTCGGGCCCGAGTGGGACGCCGAGGTGGTCGAGGCCCACCATCGCGCCAAGCGGGATGCACCGTCGGGGACTGCGCTCATGATCGCGCGGGCGATCGCGGCCGGTCATGGCGCCGACTACGACAAGGTCAAGCGCCACGGGCGCGACGGCGAGGTCGGGCCGCGCCTGCGCGGCGAGATCGGCGTCTCGTCGGTGCGCGGCGGCGACGTGGTCGGCGAGCACACCGCGTACTTCTTCGGCGCGGCGGAGCGGATCGAGATCAGCCATCGCGCCACGTCGCGCGCGATCTTCGCCGTCGGCGCGCTCCGGGCGGCTGCCTGGGTCCGGACCCAGCCGCCAGGTCGGTACGACATGCTCGATGTGCTCGGGCTCCAGTGATGCTACGGTGGCTTCTCCGATGACCGCGACCGAACGCATCACGATGGTCGTTCTCAACGAAGACGGATCGCGCGACAAGTTCACGCTGTCCTCGTGGGTCGGAATCCCGCGCAAGCATGAGCTGATGTGGATCGGCGACGACCCGTACATGATCATCGAGGTCGAGTACGCGGTGTCGGAGGGGTTCTTCGGGGCGCGCAGCATCGACGCCGCCGGGGTCTACGTTCGCCGGCTCACCAAGGACGAGCAGGACGCGGTTGCCCGCCGGCTCGCCAACCCGATCCGCGGCAAGGACGAGCAGCCGTTCCGCCCCTAGCTTCGCTGGTGGGACACGATGACGTCGTAGGCGTTGCCGCCGACGCGGTAGTACTGCCAGGAGCGGTCGAAGGTCAGCGCACCGAACAGGTTGATGGCGATGCCGGCGATGATCAGCGCCTTGGCCAGCCGGGTCAGCGGGCGACCGCCGATCGCGAGTAGCAGGATCAAGAGCACCAGGTAATCGAGGCTGAACCGGTAGCCGAACTGGACCCAGCCGCTGTTCTGATAGAGCAGGGAGGGGAGGGCGACTGCCGCGACGCAGAGCCACAGGGTGGTGTGGAGCGGGCCGCGCTCGCGTGGCCAGAGCAGATGGAACAGGACGGGCGTGGTGAACCACAGGGCCAGGCCATGGCCGCTGATCTGGATGTAGGGCGGGCGCGACAGAAAATCGGGCAGCAGGGTGAACGCGACGGCGAGGTTGCGCCCGAGGTAGTGCAGGCTGGCGAGGCCGTACTGCTCGATCTGCGCCTGCTGGCGTACTTCGAGGTAACTGTGGCCAAACTCGAACGGTGAGCCGAAGCGGGCGGCGTTGTAGAGCATGCCGGCGATCGCGAACGCGACCAGCGGGAGGGCGAACAGCGCGAGCGGGCGGCGCAGCGCGCGCAGCATCGCGCGGCGATCGGTGCGCCAGGCTTCGCGGCCGCCGTGGATGCGCCACGCCTCGCAGAGGAAGAGCAGCACCATGAAGGCCATCGCGGTGCGCGTGAGCGAGGCGGCGCCGAGCGCCAGGCCGGCGACGATGGGGCGGCTGGCCTCGATCGACGCCCAGCAGTAGAGCAGCGCGAGGACCAGGCCGACGATGTGCGCCGTGTACCAGACCTTGCCCTGGACGGCGGAGAAGAACACGACGCTGCCGAACGCGAGGGTGGCGATCAGCCAGAGGTCGTCGCGCACGGAGCGCCGCGAGAGCCCGGCGCTCGCGAGGCGGCGCAGCACGAGCAGCGTGAGCGGCAGGATCAGCGCCGCGAGCAGGAGGGTCGGGATGACGTCGCTGGCGGCGCGGCCGGCGAGCGCGGCGCCCGGCAGCATGAGGACCGCCGGGAACGGTGGGAACGAGACGTAGCCGGTCTTGCCCAGCGATTGCCGGATGCGCCCGGCCGCCAGCTCGCGCCCGTCGAGGGTGCGGAACACGGCGCGCGTGGTGAGCCGGCGGCCCTGTGCCTGGGTGCCGTCGTCGAGCACCACGGTCTCGACCTTGGCCCAGTCGTCTCCGACGAGCGGCGGGTCGATCGCGAGGTGGCCGTGCAGCCAGGCGTCGGCCTGCAGCACGAAGTGAGGCGCCGGCGAGGGCCGGGCGATTCGATTCCAGGCGACGGCGCTGTACACGACGAGGCCGATCGCGAACAGCACTGCGGGGAGCCGCACCCGGCGACATTAGAACGCCGGCACCGCACATGGTAGCGTGAGGCGTTGTCCGCGAGGCCATCGCCCATCGCCGTGCTGCCGGCGCTGTTGCTGGTGGCGATCTCGCTGTGGGAAGTCTGCGCAGCCCGGCGCGATGCTGGCGCCGTGCCCGACGACGCGGCCTGGCATGCGGCGGCCGAGCGCGTGCGCGCGGGCTTTCAGCGCGGCGACCTGATCGTGTTCGCGCCGTCGTGGGTCGACCCGGTGGGGCGGATGCACCTGGGCGACCTGATCCCGATCGAGGCCGCGGCGCGGATGGACGCCGCGCGATACGCGCGGATCTGGGAGCTGGCGATCCGCGGGGCGCGCTCGCCCGACACCGAGGGGCTGACGCCGGTCGCGACCGACGACGCGGGCGGCGTGACGGTGCGCCGCTACGAGCGGGCGCCCGCGGTGGTGGTGGCCGATGTGCTCGACCAGCTGCCGGGCGCGACCAGCGAGGGTGCGCGGCCGACGCTGGAGCTGGCGGAGGTCGGCTTCGCGCCCCACCGCTGTCTTCAGATCAGCCCCGCCCCCGGCAAGCCGCTGCGGATCACCTTCCCGGCGCTCGCCCTCGGCCGCGAGCTGGTGGGCTACGCCGGCATCGCCGATGTCTTCACGCGGCGCGACGTCCGCTCGCCGGGCGGGCTCGAGGTCGAGATCGGCGGCAAGGTCGTCGCGTCGATCGCGCCCGGCGTCGACGACGGCTGGGTCCGGTTCGCCGCGCCGACGGCGCCCGGACGCTCCGACGTGATCTTCATCGTGCGCGCGAAGGACGCCAACCGCCGGATCTGCTTCGCCGCCGAGGCCAGGCAATGAGTGGAGCGAATCGCGAAGCGAGGGACGAGGCACCTCGCCGCCGGCCGCGCGGTGCGCTGTGGCTCGGCTGGGGCCTGGCGATCGCGACCACCGTCGCGGTCGTCGTGAACCAGCGCGACGTCGGGATCGCGCGCGACGAGGTCGTGTACATGCAGAACGGCGCGCGCTACGCCGACTGGTGGATCGGCCTGGTCGCGCTGCGCCATGGGGTGAGCGAAGCGTCCGTTGCCCGGACATTCGGCGGGCCGGGCGCGACGGACAACAACCGCGAGCATCCGCCGGTGATGAAGACCCTGTTCGGGCTCTCGGAGCGGCTCCTGCACCGCGGCCTGGGCATCACCGACGAGCTGACCGCGTTCCGGCTGCCGTCGGCGATGATGCACGGTCTCGCGGTGCTGCTCGTGTACCTGATGGCGCTCGAGCTGTGGGGGCTCGCCGAGGCCGTCGTCGCGGCGCTGCTGCTCGCGTGCCTGCCGCGCGCGCTGTTTCACGCCGGGCTGGCCTGCTTCGACGCGCCGACCATGACGCTGTGGCTCGCCACCGTCTACGCCTACTGGCGCTGCCTCGACGGCCGGCGCTGGCCGTGGCAGGTCGGCGTGCTGTGGGGCCTGGCGCTCGGCACCAAGCACACCGCGCTGCTCCTGCCGTTCGCGCTCGCGGCGCACTATGCGATCGTCGGCTGGCGCGCGCGCGATCCCGTCGACGGTGCCACCCGGAGCGCGCGCGCGTTGCGCGCGCTGGGTGCGGTGGTCCGGCATCGCTGGCGCGTGATCGTCTCGCTCGCGGTGCTCGGGCCACTCACGCTGATCGCGTTGTGGCCGTGGCTATGGTTCGCGCCGGTCCGCCACATCGCGGAGTGGCTATCGTTTCACGCCAGCCACGTCCACTACAACTACGAGTACCTCGGCCACAACTGGAATGCGCCGCGCTTCCCCTGGCACGTCGCGCTGGTCACCACGCTGTTCACGGTGCCGGTCGCGACGCTGGCGGCGGCGGCGATCGGCGGCGGCGTGTGGATCGCCGAGGGGGCGCGGCGCGATTCGCGCGACCCGCGTGCGCCGGCGCTCTTGCTCGCGCTCTCGGCGGCGTCGTCGATCGGGCCGTTCCTGCTCGGCACCACGCCGATCTTCGGCGCCGAGAAGCACTGGATGCCGGTGCTGCCGACGATCTGCCTCGCCGCCGGCGTCGGCGCGGTGTGGGCCGCGCGCGCAGCGGCTGGGTTCGCAGCGCGTGTGCGGCCCGGAGCGCTCGACGCCCGCGCGGTCTGGCGGGAGCGGCTCGCGATCGCGCTCGTCGCGGGGGCGGTCGTCGCGGCCGGGGCGGTCGAGACCGGGATCGCCGAGCCCTATGCCCTGACCTGGTACAACGCGCTCGCCGGTGGTGCACCGGGCGGTGCGGACCTCGGGATGAACCGCCAGTTCTGGGGCGTGGCCGCGCGCGGTCTACTGCCGCGGCTGGCCGCCGAGGCGCCGTCGAGCGGCACCACCTATGTCTACACGCATGATGCGTCCCCGGCATGGCCGACCTACCAGCGGCTGGGCGCCGTGCCCGCGTCGCTGGTCGATGCCGGATGGGAGCAGTCCGGCATCGCGCGCAGCCGTCTGGCATTCGTGGTCCACGAGCTCCATTTCAGTCGCCACGACTACCTGATCTGGAGCGCGTACCAGACGGTGAAGCCGATCTTCGTGCTGCGCAGTGACGGCGTGCCGATCGTCTCTCTGTATCGCCGCCCCTGAGCGCTATCGCCCGGCTTTTTATGCAATCTTGATTGTGCGAATTCGCTCGCTGGGGCGCTCTCGCACGCGTTCGTGACACCACGGAGACTTGATCCCGGCTTCACCATGTTGCGCCCACGCACGCTGAGTGCGCGACGCATCCATGTTCGAGGGAGTTAGGGAGCTTTCATGGAATTGGAAGGGGTTGGAGCGTTTCTTGTATTCGAGGCGATGACTCCAAGCGCGCGCCCGGCTGCCGACGAGGGCCACCGATGACCGATGTAGCGGAGAGGTCGAAACTCGCCATGAAGGATGTAGGGCAGCTGGCGGTGCAACACTGCGAGTCGACCGTCGACGGTGGTCCAGGTGCGCCAGAGCGTGCGCCAGCCGAGGACCAGGTCCAGGAGCTGACCCTGGCCCTCGCCGCGCGCGACCGATTCCTGTCGCTGATCGGCCACGAGCTGCGCAACACGCTCGCGCCGATGGTGCTGCTCGCAGAGCAGTTCGGGATGCTGGCCGAGGGCTCGCAGCCGCCGGGCAAGGTGCTGTCGCGGGTGGCGATGCTGACCAACAACCTGAACAAGCTGATGGCCACGATCGGGCGCATCGTCGAGGTCGCCGACCTGCGGCGCGGCAAGGTGCCGCTCGCGCCGTCGACGACGAACCTGGTCGAGGTCGTGGGCGACGTGTGCGTCGAGGTCGCGCGCGAGGCGGCCGCGGGGGGCTGCGATCTCGTCATCGAGGCCAGCGAGCCGGTGGTCGGGCTCTGGGACCGCGCGCGCGTCAAGCAGATCGCGGCGAATCTGGTGGTCAACGCGATCCGGTACGGCGGGGGCGGCCGCGTGGAGATCGCCGTGCGCAATGGCGACGGCAACGGCGAGCTCGCGGTTCGCGATCACGGTCCCGGGATCGACGAGGCGCTGGTCCCGCATCTCTTCGGTTTCTTCGAGAACGCGAGCCGGCGGCCCGGCGGGCTCGGGCTGGGCCTGTGGGTTGTGCAGACACTGTGCACTGCGATGGGCGGCGCGGTGAGCGTGGAGAACTGTAGTGATGGGGGGGCGCGCTTCTGCGTGGTGCTGCCTCGTGGTTGAATGACGCATGGCTGAAACCCGGAATCTGGGCCGTATCGATACCGGCGTTCCCGGCCTCGATACGATCCTGAATGGCGGATTGTTCAAGGGCGGTGTCTACATCGTCGAAGGCTCCCCCGGCGCGGGCAAGACAATCCTCGGCAATCAGATCTGCTTTCATCGCGCGGCGCGCGGCGACAGCACGATCTACATCACGCTGCTCGCCGAGTCGCACACGCGGCTGATCGCGCACCTGCGCGGAATGGAGTTCTTTCGCCCCGAGCTGATCACCTCGGCGATCTACTACATCAGCGCGTTCAAGGTGCTCGAGGACGCAGGGCTCGACGGGCTGCTCAAGTCGATCCAGGGCTCGGTGTACTCGCGCGGCGCGACGTTCATCGTGCTCGACGGCCTGGTCTCGGCGGAGGAGTTCGCTCCCTCGGCGCGCGCGTTCAAGAAGTTCATCCACGAGCTACAGACGATCAGCGGCATGACCGGCTGCACGGTGCTGCTCCTGTCGTCGACCGAGCGCCCGGGCGGCTTCCGCCCCGAGCACACGATGGTCGACGGCCTGATCGAGCTCGGCGACACGGTGGTCGGCGTGCAGTCGATGCGCCACGTGCTGGTCCGCAAGCTCCGCGGGTCGCACCAGCTGCGCGGCCGCCACGCGATGGAGATCTCGGCGGCGGGCATCAAGATCCGCCCGCGCATCGAGACGCTGCTGCGCAGCCCCGACGAGGACGACCCGGCCCCGCGCCCCGTCGAGCAGGCCGACTTCGGCGTGATCGGCCTCGACGCGATGCTGCGCGGCGGCCTGCCGGGCGGCTCGAACACGATCGTCCTCGGGCCGTCGGGCAGCGGCAAGACCATGCTCGGCCTGCAGTTCTTGATCGCGGGCGCCCGGCTCGATCGGATCGGGCTCTACGTTGGATTCTACGAGCGTCCGGCGAGCCTGCTGGCCAAGGGCAGCCGGCTCGGGCTCGGGCTCGACAGCGCGCGCGAGCGCGGCCTTCTTCACCTGTTCTGGGAGGCGCCGACCGAGGGCGTGCTGGACGCGGTCGTCGAGCGCGTGCTGCGCGCGGTCGTCGACCTCGACGTCAAGCGCCTGTGCTTCGACGGATTGCACGGGTTTCGTCATCATGCGGAGTATCCCGATCGAACGCGCGCCGTGTTCTCGGCGCTGGCCCACGAGCTGACCCGGCGCGGCGTCACCACGCTGTTCACCCTCGAGACCCAGGAGCTGCTCGGCTCCCGCCTCGAGGTCCCGATCGAGGGTGTGTCCTCGCTCGCCGACAACCTCCTCGTGCTGCGCCACGTCGAGCTGCGCTCGCAGCTGTACCGGCTGATCTCGATCCTCAAGGTGCGAGATCGGGCCTACGACGGTGCCATCCGCGAGTTCCAGATCACCGACCGCGGGGTGGTCGTCGCCGATACCTTCGATAGCGCGGAGCAGATCCTGACGGGTGCCGCGCGTATCATTGTCGAGCCTGAACCTGAGTGATGACTGGGCCCCTCCAGGGCAATGACACAATCCGTCCTCATAGTCGACGACGAATTCGGACTCGCCGACATCACGGCCGACCTCCTTACCGAGGCGGGATACGACGTTGCGCTCGCGATCAATGGCAAGCTGGGACTGGCCAGCCTGGCGGCCCGCCGCGCTGACATCGTGATCACCGATGTGATGATGCCGGTGATGGACGGGCCCGAGATGATCCGCCGGATGCGCGCAGATCCTGCGCTGTCCAAGATCCCGGCGGTCCTCATGACAGCGTTGCCAGAGGCGATCCCGACCGGCGCGGACGCGCTGCACGACGCCGTGCTGGTCAAGCCGTTCAGCATCGCCGAGATGCTCGACGTGATCCGCCGCCTGCTTCCGCCGCGCTAACTAACTAAGCGCTCGGCGCGGTGATGTCAGCAGCCCGGGAAGCACGCGGTGCCGAGCCGCTCGGCGGCCTTGGCGCGCGTTGCGCTTGCGATCTCGAGCAGGCGCCCGACGGTGGCCTGGGCGAGCTGCTCGAGCTC
>DATIPJ010000977.1:0-4825 GCA_035472155.1 Kofleriaceae bacterium | reverse complement strand
GGATCGTGACCGGGGTGGGTCGCTGCTGGGACGTCGCACGATGCGACAGCGCTGCGCGTTCCCAACCGCAGATCGGAAAGCACAGCTGAGCTGTCTGTGTGTGCATTGCCAATTAAACAACTCATGGTGAAGGCGGTGTGTCACACGACACGAGGAGGACGGCAATGTGGATATGGAGTCTGCGTCCATCACGAGCATTCGCGATCGCGGTTGCAAGCGGCCTGGGAGCGTGTCAGGGGATCGAGACTGCTGAGCCACCGGAGCCGGCGGTTTCGTCGCTGAGCGCGGCGGTCAACGTCGACGACAAGTGCGACTGGGAGCAGTGGGGCGGCAACCCCGCGCACACCGGGCAAGGCTGCAAGGAGGTCGATCACATGGATCGGATCTCCGCGCACATGACCTTCGATCCGTTCCTCGAGCAGGAGCTGGCAGATGCGGTGATCCAGAAAGGCAATGGGGCACTGTTCACGCACTTCCAGTCTCCCCTGCTGGTGGATGATCACGTGTACATGGAATTCAAGGCCGGCACGTATACCAGCTGTGACTCGGTGCCGGAGGGCGCGCCGTGCGGCTCGCTGGCGTGGAACTCCCAGGTCTGGACCGAGCGCGCGTTCCACTGGGAGCACGGCACGCTGGTCGCCGACTGGACGTTCGAGAGCGACTGGAAGCCCGAGCCCGGGACCTTCGTCAGCTGGGAGCCGGTGTTCCACGCCGTCGTCGTCGGGAACCTCATCTATGTGCCCGGCGCCTCCGGGTCGGTGCACAAGCTCGACCGCCGGACCGGGCGCAAGCTCGCAACGATCCGGCTGCCCGGGGTCGGGACCGATCCCAACACGTTCGTCGCCGGCGGCCTGGCGGCCGACAAGCGCGGCAACGTGTACTACAACGCGCTCGCCCTCGAAGCGACCGCACCGCGCGCGACCAACCCGCGCGGGGCATGGCTGGTCAAGGTCCGGCCCGACAACTCGGTCGCGATGGCGTCGTTCTCGACCATCGCGGTCGGCGCGCCGGCGCCCACCGACCTGTGCGTGGCGCAGTTCTCGTTCGATCAGCTGCCGTGGCCGCCGTCGCCCGATGCAGTCGCACCGTCCTTCCCGTGCGGCGCGCAGCGACCCGGGCTCAACGTGACGCCGGCGATCGGCGACGACGGCACCGTGGTCACCGTCTCGACGGCGCATTTCAACCAGAGCTACAGCCACGTGATCGCGGTGCACGCCGATCTGACGCCCAAGTGGACCGCGTCGCTGCGCGGCCTGCTCGACGACGGTTGCGGCGTCCGGGTGGCGAGCGACGCCACGCCTGAGACCACCGATCCGTTCATCCTGCGCTTCCACTGCCGCGCCGGCGCGAACGTTGGCGTCGACCCGGCGACCAACCTGCCGCCGGCGGGGCTGGTCAACGATCAGGGCTCGTCGTCACCGGTGATCCTGCCCGATGGGGGCGTGCTGTACGGTGCGTTCACCAGCTACAACCAGTTTCGCGGCCACCTGTTCAAGCTCGACAAGCACGGCCGGCCAGCCGGAACCTACGACTTCGGGTGGGACGTGACGCCGGCGGTGTATCGCCACGACGGCACGTATTCGATCATCACCAAGGACAACCTCTACTTCGATCAGCAGTTTTACATGACGCAGCTCGATTCCGAGCTTCGCCCGGAGTGGACGTTCAAGGGCACCGAGACCCAGAGCTGTCAGCGCGCCCCCGACGGCACGGTGAGCTGCGTCGACGACGGCCAGCACCCGACCGGCTTCGAGTGGTGCGTCAATGCGCCCGCGGTCGATCGCGAGGGCAACGTGTACGCCAACAGCGAGGACGGCTGGGTCTACAAGATCGGCCAGGGCGGCCAGCTCGTCGATCGCACGTTCCTGCTGTTGACCCTGGGCGCGGCCTACACGCCGATCAGCATCGACCAGCGCGGGCGGCTGTACTCGCTCAACGGCGGCGATCTGTTCGTGCTCGGCAAGCACGGCGGCCACGACCACGAGTAGACCGTCTTGCATACGGTCTACTGCGCCTCGATCGGTTCGCGAAGCGCTCACCTGTACGGAAAGGACGGCTCGCATTCGCTCGCCTGGGGATAGCTAGGGTGCGAGCGGCACCGGTAGCTCGCGCCGGCCGATCCAGCGCGCGAGCGACACCGGGGCCATGCCCAGCCGCGCAGCGGCATTGCTGATGTTGCGCGAGGCGCGGATCGCGACCAGCCGCAGCGTGCCCTTCTCGATGTCGGGCAGCGACGCGGCGGAGTGCCTGCGCACCCACGCGCGATCGATCGGGCCGAACCCGTTGCGCGCGGCGCCCAGCTCGGCGATCGCGTCCTCGGCGTACTCGGCGATGATGCGATCGAGCTCGTCGGCGCGGCGGGCGAGCGGCGGCACGATGATCGGTACCGCGAGGTAGGGCTCGCAGTCGGCGGGCTCCTCGGTGCACACCACGAGCTGGACCTGGCACGCCGGGTCGCGGAGCGCCGCCACGACCGCGTTGAAGTCGCGCGGCAGGCGCTGGGTGCGCACGCACAAAGAGCCGCCCTTCGCCGCCGCGAGGCCCTCCATGCCCACGTCGTAGTTGGTCGCCGAGCGCACGGTCGCCTCGCCCTGGCGGCGCCGCGGGTCGCACACGATGAACGGGCGCTCGACGCCGAGCGCCTGGCGATGGATCGAGCGCGCCATCGGCACGAGGTCGCCATCGCCGCACAGCACCAGCGCCATGCGGTGGGTCGCCGCCATGCGGATCGAGCGCAGTGCGTGGTCGATCACCTCGAGGCGATCGCTGCGCCAGCCCAGCACCCGCGCGAGAAATCCGCGCAGCGCGATCGAGCGCCCGCTCTCGGCGATCAGCGTGAGGCCGCCGATGCCGATCTCGGCGCCGGGCTCGAGCGTGATCGAGGTGCGGCGCGCGCCGTCGAGGCGGATCCCGTTCTTGCTGCCGAGATCGCGAAGCACCCACCGGCCGTTCTCACGCACCAGACACGCGTGCAGGCGCGACACGCGGCCCGAGGGATCGTCGAGCCGCAGCGCGCAGGTGCTCGCGGCGCCGACCGTCCACTCGTTGACCGGCGGGGCCGGCAGGACGCGGATGATGTCCGAGGCCCACACGCGCAGCCGCATGACGATATCGTCGATCGACCACTCGGTGGCCGCCGCATCGGTCTTGGTCGAGGTCATCGCGCCTCCCAGGGCGTATCGCACATCGGTGTCGATCGATTGCATCGCGCGTATTTCGAGCACACAGACAAGGTCACTATCGACATGAGGCCTCCGAGGTACGTCGTTAGCGGATCACCAGTACAAGGACAGCCGCAGCTGCCAGGATGCCGAGGACGAAACCGACGCAGCCAGCGATCGTCGCGGCGACGAAGCGGCGCTGCCTGCGATCGAGCCCGCGAGGGAGCTCGCCGGAGAGCTCGCGAGCGAGCCCCCGAGAGTGATAGAGCGCAGGGCGCGGCTCCAGAGCGACCTGGCTCGGCGGCGCATTGACCGTGATCGGGCTTGGCACCGCCGCGTGCGGCGCCGAGGTCACCACCGCCGCCGGGACCAGCGCGGCCGTGCGCGGCGCGCGCACACCGGCCACATCGGGAAAGCGCTCGGCGAGCGCCTGGACGAGCTCGCCGCGCCCGTCGCGCGGTGCATCCACGCATGCCAGCAGCGCTGCGATGGCCGCCTCGGCGGTGGGATAGCGGTCCTCGCGATCGCGCGCGAGCAGCGTCATCGCGACTGCCTCGAGGTCGGGCGGCACGCCGGCGCGCACGCTGCTCGGCACCAGGATCTCGCGGAACATGACCTGGCCCATGATCTCGCGCGTGGTGCCCGCGAACAGCGACCGGTGCGCGAGCATCTCCCAGAGCATCACGCCGACCGCGTACAGGTCGGCCCGCCCATCGAGCGGCTCGCCCCCGAGTTGCTCGGGCGCCATGTAGCTCGGCTTGCCGCGCACGGTGTCCGAGCGCACGGACTGGCTCGCCTCGCGCGCCTTCGCCAGCCCGAAGTCCGAGACCTTCACCGCGCCCTCGAAGCTGAGCAAGAGGTTCTGCGGCGAGACATCGCGATGCACCACGCCGCGCATGCCGGCTCCCGGATCGGCGAGGTCATGCGCATAACCGAGGCCGCGCAGCATCTCCACCGCGATGAAGATCGCGAGCGACGGCGCGATCGGGCCGGACTCGAGCAGGCTCGCGAGGTCCTTGCCGTCGACGTACTCCATGACCAGCAGCAGCCGGCCGTCGAGGTCGCGGCTGAGGTCGAGCACCGAGACGATGTTGGGGTGCGAGAGCCGCGACGCGATCCGCGCCTCCGCGACGAACATCGCCGCGAACGTCGGTACCTGCGAGAGCCCCGGCAGCACGCGCTTGATCGCGACCCGGCGCGCGAAGCCCTCGGCGCCGACCATCGTCGCCGCGAACACCTCGGCCATCCCGCCGGTGCCGAGCCGCACGCCGAGCTGGTAGCGCGATCCCGCGTGGGCGTGGCGCAGGAGGTGGACGCGCAGCAAATGGCGGTGATGCCAGCTGGCCGCGGCGCGCATCTCGCTGAGAAACCGGCGGACAAGCACCTCGTCTGGCTCGTCGCGTCCAAGGTCTCGGTCGTCGCCCAACCGCATGCGCACTTCTCGCGTCCCTCGGAACGAGCCTATACCACCTGGTAGCACTACTGCAAAGCATCAGTACCATCGTATTGCTTGCGATCTTCGAGTTTTAGCTTCGATTCCGGTCACTGACTCATGCTGCAAACAAAGCGCTGTGGGCCGCGATTGGCAGACACTGCGAGCGTCCCCGACCGTGATTCGCTGCGTGATTTCCGCTGTCGACGGACGAGCGTGTGATTGCGCCCTC
>DATIPJ010000976.1:0-4036 GCA_035472155.1 Kofleriaceae bacterium | reverse complement strand
GACCGCAAACGGCGCGACCCGCGTGCCCGGCTGCGGCAGCGTCGGGTCCGGGATCACCGCATCGACGAGCAGGGCGTCCTGGATCGGCCGCAGCCGCCCGACGAACGCCGCGAGCAGCACGACATCCAGCGCCGCGAGCAGCGCCGCCGCCGTGACCAGCTGCGCCGCCCACGTGCTCATCGCACCGGCGGCGATCGCCGAAGCACTCATCGCCGTTGCTCCGCGGGCTGGAGGTCGATCCCGGCGAGAAACGCCAGGTCGTCCCAGCGCGTGAAGAGAAAGCCGAGCAGCGCGCCGTAACCCAGCGCCGTGATATCCGTCGCCGAGAGCTCCACGGCCGAGCTGGCGCCAGTGGCGATCCATGCGCCAGCGATCGCCAGCAACAACACATTCCGGACCACGTGCGCGCGACCGACGACAGCATCGCTGCCGCCGAAGCAGTGGCAGGCCGCACGGCGGTTGCCGCGCACCGCTGCGGCGAGCGCGACGGTGAACATCGCGAGCATCGCCGCCGAGAGCGCGGCGCCGACGCGAGGTGCATACAACAACAACGCCAGGGCGCACGCCTCGCCCGCGATCACCAGCGCGGCCGCCATGCCCGCAGGCACGCGCGCCGGCAGACCGAGCGCGGGCAGGGCGTCGGCGAACGCATGCCAGCGGGCGCGCCCGGCGGTCTTCGAGAGCAGCGCTGCCCCGAAGATCCAGCCGAGCGTCGCCCGCGCGAGGAGCCCACCCGCTAGCACTGGCGGGTGAAGACCACGCACTGCGTGGGGCTGCAGTTCGTCTTGCGGCGCGGTGCGCAGCAGAACGATTCCACACAGGCCCCCGCTTCCATCCTGGGAAGCACGATCGAGACCATCCGCATAGCCAGATTGCGAAGCACTGTCATTGTCCACACTCCTGTCTCGGGTGATGGCTTTCGCGAGACTCCTCGAGAAAGCCGCAGCGGGCTCGCGTGCATGTTTCATGTACAGTCCGCGGCCGCCGGTATTTGCCTATCATGAATGATGATGAGTGCCAGCAGATAAATGCGAGTCGTTTCTCACGGCGAGCACGCTCGGCATCATGCAACCGCATCACTGCACACGCTTGTCTGCACTCGATACTCCCGATCTGCGACTGCTGTTGATAGGAATCACTCTCCGGGCTCACGGCGCCCTCCGCTGTGCAAGCTTGGACCCGCGAGATCGGCAGCCGCCGCGCACCTGGCCCGCGATGCCCATGTCGCGTCGATCACCGGGCTTGACAGGCAGGCCGCTTAGTGTATAACGGACACGAATCAGTCATGTCCGTCCGTGCTTCCAGGTTCCTCTCCCTCGTCCTGCATCGCGCGGGCGAGATGGCCGCTGCGGGCCACGTCTTCTATTGCTCGGCCAACGGCGTATGGCTCGTCGACCACGTGCCGCCGAAGTTCATCGATTTCAAGGACCCTGTGCGACCGGTTCGGTCCGGAGCGCGTTGACCGCCGCTTCGCGGCTCGCCTAGCATGCGCGCGCCGGCGGGTGGTCGAGAGCATTCGCGGCGAAGGAGCGACCATGACGTTCTACAAGCGCCACGCCCCGGACCACCGCGAGCATCAGCGCCCGCTCGCCGATCAGTCCGAGATGTCGGGCTACAAGGCCCAGGAGATGGAAGCGGCCTTGCCGACCGCGCAGTGGGAGGCCGAATGCCGCCGCGCCAAGGAGCTCGGGCTCCCGCCCGCCGATTCGATCGAGGACAAGACCGAGTTCAGCTGCTTTCAGCGCGGTGAGCTGCCGCACTGGTCGGGCATCAACACCTTCATGAAGATGCCGTACCTCGAGGACGTCCGGAAGGTCGGCGAGTACGACGTCGCGTTCGTCGGCGCGCCATTCGATATCGGGACCACGTATCGCTCGGGGACCCGCTTCGGCCCGCAGGCGATCCGCCGGATCTCGTCGCTGTATACGGCGTACAACTTCGAGCTCGGCGTCGATCTGCGCGAGTCGCTCAAGATGTGCGATGTCGGCGATATCTTCTGTCCGGCCAACATCACGAAGAGCCACGATCAGATCACCAAGGGTGTCGCGCATATCCTGTCGCAGGGCACGCTGCCGATGATCATGGGCGGCGACCACTCGATCGGATACCCGACGCTGCGCGGCGTCGCGGAGTGCGTCGAGGGCAAAGTGGGCATCATCCATCTCGATCGCCATGTCGATACCCAGGAGAAAGACATGGACGAGATCATGCACACCTGTCCGTGGTTCCACGCAACGCAGATTGCCAATTGCCCGCCGACCAACCTCGTGCAGATCGGAATCGGGGGCTGGCAGGTGCCGCGGCTCGGCGTGCGCCAGGGCCGCGCGATGCGCTCGACGATCCTGACGATCGATGACGTCGAGAAGATCGGCATCGCCAAGACGATCGAGATCGCGCTCGAGGTCGCCTGGAAGGGCGCGAGCGCGGTGTTCCTGTCGTTCGACATCGACTCGATCGACGCCGGATTCGTCCCCGGCACCGGCTGGCCCGAGCCAGGCGGCTTCCTGCCGCGCGAGGCGCTGGCGATCCTGCGCGGCGTGGCCAAGGAAGGTGTCGCCGGGATGGAGGTCGTCGAGGTCTCGCCGCCGTACGATCACTCGGACATCACCGCGCTCCTCGCGGTCCGCACGATGGTCGACGTGCTCGCCACGATGGTGAAGCACGATCGGATCGGCGGCCGGCTGACCGCGCCCACGGCGTGACGCCCATGGGGCCGCTGTTCGCGATCGCGACGGACCTCTCGCCGCACGACGCTGCGTGGCGGCAGGTCACCGCGGAAGCGGAGGCCGTCGCCGATCTCGCTGCGCCGATCCTGGGCTTCCGACCGGAGGTCGTGCTGGCCAGCCTCACAGGCGAGCCCACAGACCTGAGCGGCGCCGCACCCGAAACGCCAGCGGGAGATGGTGAGCTGCGTGGAATGCCGCCCAACACGCCGGCGCAAATCCATGCGCCGTGTGCGGACCGCACGCCGGCGCAGCTCCGGGCGCAGCTCGCGGCGCCGGGCAGCAGCGTGGCGCAGATCCTCGAGGAGCAAGCCGCGCAGGGACGGACGCTGGCGTTCGTGCTGCCCGCGATCCTGGATTTCAGCATCTTCCAGCGCCAGGCGCTGGTCGAGATCGTGCGCGAGTCGCAGCGCCGCGCGCCGTCGCTCGCAGTGCATTACGACGACGTGGACCCATGTCATCGCCTCGTGGTCCAGGCATTCGCGGATGCGCTGTGCGAACGGCTCGCCGGCAGCGAGGTTCCTCCGGCGCGGCTCGGTGTGCTGGCCGTGGCAAGCGGGCAGGGCGATGCGCGCGCTCGCGCCGAGGCGTACGCGATGATGCGCCTGTTGTGGGAGCAACTCGGGGCGGCCCGTGGCGAGATCGCGTTCGTGCGACACGCGCGGCCGTCGGTGCCCGAGGTGCTGGACCGCTGCCTCGCAGAGCCGCTGCACTGGGTCGCCGCGCCGCTGGTCCTGTGGCCGGGCGCGATCCTCGATTACGCCGAAGTGCTGTTCGACGACTTTCGCCGCGCGCATCCCGAGGCACCGGGCTTTCAGCTCGCTCCTCCGGTCGCCGCGAGCCCGCACATCCGCGCCTGGCTCGCCGAGCGCCTGCTCGCGCTGTTCCGCGCCCACCGCGCGCGCGAGGAGTCCCGCGCGCCGTCGCTGATCCACGCGAGCGCCGCGCGCGAGAGCTGCGTGATCGGCCCCGAGGCGAGCTGCACGATGGACATCCTGCCCCGGCCGCTCGGGCCGGATCTGGCGTACGGCCCCGGCGTGATCGCCGAGATCGTCGGCACCGACGGCCTCGCCCGGCTCCTCGAGCACGCAGGGCTCACGGCAGAGCGCGTGTTCGTCAAGGTCACCTGGCACGGTTACGCGCCGGGGACGTTCACCGATGCGGCGGCGCTCGATCAGCTGCTGTCCGCGCTGCCCGGCCGCGCGATCGTGCTCGAGGGTCACTCGACCGGCCGCAACCTCGGGGGCGCGGCCTTCGACTGGGAGAGCGAGGCGCGCGCCCATCGCGCATGGCTGCGCGATCAGGAGGCCGAG
>DATIPJ010000975.1:0-10520 GCA_035472155.1 Kofleriaceae bacterium | reverse complement strand
CCGCCTGATGCGAGCCCGCGCGGAGGGCACAGGGAACAGCCTGATGCTGGTGGGCGCGGACACCGGGCGTGACGGCATCCACGGCGCCTCGTTCGCCTCGGTCGAGCTCGATGAAACAAGCTCGGAACGCCGTCCCGCGGTGCAGGTGGGCAACCCGTTCCTCGAGAAGTGCCTGCTCGAAGCGTGCATGGACCTTGCGCACACGGACGCGGTCGTGGCGGTGCAGGACCTCGGCGCTGCGGGCCTGACGTCGTCGGTCGCGGAGTGCGCGGGTCGCGTCGCCGGCGCGGGCGCGCGCATCGATGTCTCGCTGGTGCCGCGGCGCGAGCGGGGGATGTCGCCGTACGACGTGATGCTGTCGGAATCGCAGGAGAGGATGCTCGTGGTTGTACAGCGCGGCCGTGAGGCTGAGGTCGAGCGGATCTTCCAGAACTGGGATCTCACGTCGGCGGTGATCGGGCCCGCCGCCAAGCCGGTCGCCTCGAAGCCGCCGCCGCTCGACGAGCGCCCGCTGCGCTTCCTCGACCTGGCGCCGTACGCAGCGCAGCTTGAAGGCGACGATCTGATCGCGATGCTGCGCGACGGGCGGGGCGTGGTGCGCGCGAACGCGGCGCTCGCGCTGGCGGCGGTGAACCAGCCGGCGCTCGACCTGGTGATGCTGCTCCGCGACAGCGAGCTGCGCGTGGCCGTCGCGGCGGCGGAGGCGATCGGGCTGCTCGGGGTGCTGATGCGCCCGCTGGTGCCGCAGATGACCCAGGCGCTCGACGGCGCGCAGCCCGAAGTGCTCGAGGCGGTGATCGGCTCGCTCGCCGCGCTGGTCGGCAAGGCCAACGAGGAGCTGTGCACGGCGCTCGAGGTCCCGACGGCGCTCGCGATGAAGACGGTGATCGAGGCGTGCGGCCGCCTGGGCAAGCCCGGCATCGTGTTCCTGATCGCGGCGACGGCCGACGAGCGCAGCCGCGTCCGGCTCAACGCGGTCAGCGGCCTCGGTCGCTGGGGCAAGGCCGACATCGAGGCGAGCATGGCGTGCCTCACCCACATCGAGGCCAACGATCCGATTCCGGACCTCCGGACCGCGGCCAAGCACGCGAGCCTGGCGGTGATCGCGCGCGAGAAGGTCGTCGCGATCGACGGGCTGCCCAAGAACATCCCGGACTTCGAGGAGCGCAAGCTCAGCGCCTCGGAGCTCGCAGACTACGCCGATGCGATCAACCTCGACGAGATGATCTACGCGCTCAGCGACGGCCGCGCCCACGTGCGCATCAACGCAGCGCGCTCGCTCGGCGTCAAGGGCGAGAAGGCCGGCCGCGCGGCGCCCAACCTCGGGCTCGCGTGCCGCGACAGCGCGGCCCAGGTCCGCCGCGAGGCCGCCAAGGCGCTCGGCAAGCTCGGCGACGAGGCGCTGCCGGCGGCGCCCGATCTCGTGGGTGCCCTCAGCGACGCCGACGCCGATGTCGCCGAGGCGGCGGCCGAGACGCTCGAGCCGCTGGTGGCGCGCGCGGAGGACGCGGTCGTCAAGGGGCTCGAGACGGGCAGCGAGGACGGCGGGCGGCGGGTCGGCGCGCTGATCGGCAGGCTGCCCAACGCAGCCGAGGTGCTGACCGAGGCGTTCCGCAGCCCCGCCGTCAATGTGCAGGTCAACGCCGCGATCGGCCTGGGCATGCTCGGGCGCGAGCGGGTCGGCGTCGGGCTCCCGGCGCTGCACGGCGCGCGGACCGGTGGCGATGCCCGCACCCGCGAGGCGGTCCGCGCGGCGCTCGAGATGATCAACCCGTCGGGCAAGGCCGGGCCGGAGACGGTCACCGTCGAGGGCTTCGAGGAGCGCTTTCTGTCGGCGGCCGAGCTCGACAAGCACAAGGCGGACCTCGAGAAGATCGGCGTGGCCGATCTGATCGAGCACCTGCAGGACGGCCGCGACGTCGTGCGCGCCAACGCGGCGACCGCGCTCGGGGCGCTCGGGCCGGCGGCGGCCGGCGCAGCGGGGCGGCTCGGCGTGCGGCTGCGCGACGACGCGCCGCGGGTGCGGCTGGCAGCGGCCCAGGCGCTCGACAAGCTCGGCGACGCCGCGGTGGTCGAGACCGCGGGCGACCTGGTGCGCGCGCTGGGCGACGCCGACGCCAAGGTCGCCGAGGCGTGCGCGGCCGTGGTGCGCGCGCGCAAGGGCAAGATGATCGGCGCGCTGGTCCGCGGGCTCGAGACCGACGACGCGACGCACGGCCGGCGGATCGCGGAGCTGATCAACGTGTTCGACGACGCCAGCGAGATCCTGTGCGATGCGTTCGAGAGCCCGGCGGTCAACGTCCAGGTCAACGCCGCGATCGGGCTCGGCATGCTCGGGGCCAAGCGGGTCGCCAAGGGCCGCAAGGCGCTCGAGGGCGCGCGGACCGGCGGCTGGGAGCGCACGCGCGAGGCGGTGCGCAAGGCGCTCGAGATGCTCGACGGTCCGCGCCGCACCGGACCGGCCGAGATCGCGATCGATGGCTTCGAGACGCGGCTGCTCGGCGTCGAGGCGTTCGCCAACGCCGGGGGCAAGCTCGCGGTGCCAGAGCTCTTGACCCACGTCACCGACGGCCGCGCCCACGTCCGCGCCAACGCCGCGACCGCGCTCGGGACGCTCGGGCCGGCCGCCGCCGGCGCCGCGCTGCCGATCGGCGTCCTCCTGCGCGACGACGATATGCGCGTGCGGATCGCGGCCGCCCAGGCCCTCGACAAGATCGGCGACGACGCCGTGCGCGAGACCGGCGCCTACCTGGTCGGTGCGCTGCGCGGCGATGCCGAGGTCGCCAAGGCGGTCGCGCCGGTCCTGCTCGCGCGCAAGGGCCGCATGCTGTCCGCCCTGCTCAAGGGGCTCGAGACCGACGACGATCCGCATGCGCGCCGCATCATCGAGGTGATCAACGCGCTGCCCGACGCGCAGGAGATCCTGTGCGACGCGATCGAGAGCCCGGCCGAGAACGTCCAGGTCAACGCGGCGATCGGCATCGGGATCCTCGGCGAGAAGCGCGCCGGGGCGGCGGGGCGCAAGGCGCTCGAGACCCGGCGGACGGGCGGCTTCGCGCGGACCCGCGAGGCGGTGTTCAAGGCGCTCGGGATGTGGAAAGCGTAGCCGGCCCAGGGCTCAGGCCGGCTCGACGCCGATCCACAGCGGGAAGTGCTGGGCGTGCGAGAGCGCCCGCACCTCGCCGATCTTGGCGCGCGCGGTCTCGATCGGGAACCGGCCGACCACGGCGCGACCCTCGGTGTGCGTGGCCAGCATGATCGCGGTGGCCTGTGCGTTGGGCAGCGCGAACACGTCGCGCAGCATCTGACACACGAACTCCTGGGTCGTGTAGTGGTCGTTGCGCAGCACCACCAGCACGTCACCGGCGCCGTGCAGCGTCACCTCGGGCTCGCGGCCGCCGTGGAACAGCGCGAACAGCACGGCGGCGCGGTCGAGCTTGGCGGTGTCGACCAGGTGCGCCGCGCACGAATCGCCGAGGTACGCCCACAGATCGGCGCAGCTGGCGAGCCGGTTGCCGTAGCGCGCCATGCTCGCCGCGCGGCCGATCAGGCGCTGGCCGTCCTCGACGGGGTCGGTCGGATACGTGCCGGCGGGCTCGCGGTACGGCCGCTCGAGCGCCGCGAGCACGCGATCCTCGAGCGCATCGGGGTTGCCGCCCGCGGTCGCGATCGCCTGGGTCGTGGTCTCGTCCTGCAGGAGGCCGTAGAGCACGTGGAGCGAAGAGACTTCCTGACGGCGCACGCTGGCCTCGTGGGCCGCGACATGCAGCGCGACCTCGGCGTCGGGCGAGAACAGCGGCCGCAGCATCCTGCGCGGCCGCGCGCGCGCGTGTCGTAGATGGCGCCACCAGTAGGCGCCGAATCCTGCGACGACGATCGCGATGTATCCGACGTCAGCCACCGGACACACCTTGCCGCCGAACCGGCGGGCTGTCTACTGGCCGTTGTACTCGTCGATGAGGAGGGCGCCGTTCTCGAAGCTGCCGCACGACGCGTTCTGCTTCTCCGCGAAGCACGACGGCACCGAGCCGCCGCGCACGTGGTTGACGCACAGCGCGCCATCGGGGCCCCACTCGGCGTCGACCGGCCACGACTCGGTGTCGACCTGCACGCCGGCGTTGTCGTAGAGGTTGATCAGCGTGCCGGTGATCGTGTGCGGGACGCCGTCGCCGCAGTAGTCGGCGCGCAGCATGCGGACGCACGCGTGCTGGTGATCTCCGAAGCCGAGCCAGGTCTTGTAGCCAAACTCGACGCACTTGGCGACCGAGGCCTTGCGGCAGGCGAACGTGAACGCCTGGCCGTCGTCGCTCCACGCGCCGGTGACCAGGTTCCAGCTGCCGGGCACGGCGAGCGCGCGCTTGACCGAGCCGTCGGTGTCGTAGCCGCACATCGGGGCCCAACCGCCGTCGACCGACGCCGACACGGCGTAGGCCAGGATGTCGCTGTTCGCACCGTCGAGCGGCGCGATGTCGTCGACGCGCAGCTCGAGCGAGTCGCCGTTCGAGAGCTGCGCGAACATGTGCGCACCGTTGAACTGGGTGCCATTGACCGAGATGCCGTTGACCGCGGTGCCGTTGAGCGAGATGCCGTTGACCGAGATCCCGTTGACCGAGATGCCGTTCATCGAGATGCCATTGACCGAAATACCATTGACCGAGATGCCATTGACCGAGATCCCATTGACCGAGATGCCGTTCATCGAGATGCCATTGACCGAGATGCCGTTGAGCGAGATGCCATTGACCGAGATGCCGTTGTTCGCAGTGACCTCATCGACGCTGACGCTCGATGGATCTGCTGGTTCCGACGTGCAGGCCGCCGCGAGAGCTACTGGTGCGAGCATGATGTTCAGACGATTTCTCATGTACCCTGTCCCTTCCTCGAAGTCTGGAGTAATCGGTCCCGCCCTTTTTTTGTGAAGTGCAAATATGCATGAGACAAACACCGAACGGGAAATAGCCATTGATCAGATCACGACTGCATTGCAGCAGCGGATTCCCGTCGACGATTCGGCGTTCGATCGAATCTATCCCGATCATGTTCAGAGGCTTTCGCGGCTCCACTTCACACCGGTGTCGGTGGCGCTGCGCGCGGCTGGTTGGCTCGCGCCCGAGCCCGGGATGCGCGTCCTCGATGTGGGCGCGGGTGCCGGCAAGCTCTGCATGGTCGCCGCGCTGTCGCATGCGGCGCGCTGGCACGGCGTCGAGCGCGATCCGTCGCTGGTCGCCGTCGCACGCGCCGCGGCGCGCGAGCTCGCGGTCGCGCACTGCACGAGCTTCGCAGTCGGCGATCTGTTCGCGATCGACTGGCGCGCGTTCGACAGCCTCTACTTCTACAATCCGTTCGAGGCGGCGCAGTTCGCGGGCGGCGGCAGGTCGGACCGCGAGCACGGCGGGGCGGTGTTCGCCCGGTGCGTCGCGGCGGTCCAGGAGCGGCTCGCCGAGCTGGCGGCGGGAACGCGGGTCGTCGCGTTCCACGGCTTCGGGGGAGATGTGCCCTCGGGCTTTGCCCGAGCGGAGGACGATGGCGACCTCGCGCTATGGATCAAGGCGCGGGCGCGCGCGATGTAGTCAGTCGGTGTACGCGGTGCGCCCGCCGCGCAGCCAGCCGACGAACGTGCGCCACAGCGTGTTGGGCTCGTGGCCCTCGTCGAGATCCGAGAAGTCATGAGGCTCGACGGCGTCGAGCTCGTCGCCGGCGCGGAAGAAGTCTTCCTCGACGGGGGAGGCGGCGAGCATCCCGAGCGCGACGGTCAGCTCGATCTGCGACGGGCGGGGCAGGCTGCGTGTCGTACCTTGTGCGGTCACGCGGTCTCTGGAGCCGGACATGATGGGGGTATCGACCTGGTGCGCCAGCTGTTGACCGCCGACCGGATAGCAGCGGGATATCGCGTGATCTGCGTCGAGAAATCGCACGTCGTGGACGGCCGCCCACAGACGCCCAGCGGCGTGACAACTGTCGGTCCGAGGGAGATACTGCGGCCGTGATCCGTCGATCACTGCGCTATGTCAACGAGCTGCCGGAGGCGGTCCAGAAGCAGCTCCGGCTCGCATACAGCGCGAAGGACCTGCTGGCGTACGGGTTGCGCGCTCGCCTGCGCGAGGGCTACTCGATCAAGGATTTTCGCGCCGACCTCCAGGCCGCGCTCGTCGTCGGCGTGGTCGCGCTGCCGCTGTCGATGGCGCTCGCGATCGCCTGCGAGGTGCCGCCGCAGCACGGCCTGTACACGGCGATCATCGCGGGCTTCGTGTGCTCGCTGCTCGGCGGGACGCGCTTCCAGGTCACCGGCCCGACCGCGGCGTTCGTCGTCATCCTGGTGCCGATCGTCCACAAGTTCGGGCTCGGTGGGCTGCTCGTCGCCGGCATGATGGCGGGCGTCCTCCTGCTCATCATGGGGCTGGCGCGGCTCGGCAAGCTGATGGAGTTCGTGCCGCACCCGGTGACCACCGGCTTCACGATGGGCATCGCGATCGTGATCGGCCTGCTCCAGCTCAAGGACGTGTTTGGCGTCCGGCTGCCCCGCACCGAGGGCACCTTCGAGTACCTGGGCGCGCTGTGGGACGCGCGCGCCACGATCAATCCGTATGACGTCGGCGTCGCGGTGGTCACGATCGCGCTGCTGCTCGTCCTGCCGAAGATCCTCCGCCGCATCCCGGCGCCCCTGGTCGCGCTCACCCTCGTGTCGCTGGCGGTCATCGCGTGCCACCGCTGGTGGCCGGGGTTCCACGCCTCGACGATCGGCAACCTCGACAAGTTCACGTTCAAGATCGGCAACGAGATCCGGCACGGCATCCCGCCGCTACCGCCGATCCCGATCGTGCCCTGGCACATGGGCGGCATGTCGCTCGACTACCACACGATCCGCGAGCTCCTGCCGTCGGCGTTCGCGATCGCGATGCTCCGCGCGATCGAATCGTTGATGGCCGCGGTCGTCGCCGACGGCATGAGCGGGAGCAAGCACGATCCGAACGCCGAGCTGATCGCGCTCGGCATCGGCAACATCCTGTGCCCGTTCTTCGGCGGCATCGCGGCGACCGGCGCACTCGCCCGCACGGCGACCAACATCCGCGCCGGTGCGCGCTCGCCGTTCGCCTGTGCGATGCACGCGATCTTCATCCTGGCGTGCACGATCATCCTCGCGGGGCTGGTCGCTTACCTGCCGATGGCCGCGCTCGCGGGGCTGCTCATCATCGTCGCGCGCAACATGTCGGAGGCGCGCCACTTCGCACGCCTGTTGCGGATCGCGGCGCGCAGCGACGTGATCGTGATGGTCACCTGCTTCCTGCTCACCGTGGTGTTCGACATGGTGGTCGCGGTCACCGTCGGGGTCGTGCTCGCGGCGCTGCTGTTCATGCGCCGCATGGCGACGACGATCAAGGTGGAGCTCGAGTCGCCGCAGGACTTCGGGCTCGCGATCGAGCTGCCGCCGGGCGTGCGGCTGTACGAGGTCGCCGGGCCGATGTTCTTCGGCGCGGCCAAGTCGGCGATGGAGGTGATCGCGGCGGTCGGCAATCGCAGCGATCACACGGTGGTGCTCAGCATGCGGCGCGTGCCGACGATCGACGCCACCGGGCTGGTCGCGCTCGAGTCGGCGCTCGACCGCCTGTTCCGCTCGAACATCAAGGTGGTGTTTGCCGGGCTCGCGCCCGAGGTCGCGGAGCTGCTCGACCGCGCCGGGATCAAGCGCGAGCCGGGCCGGCTGGCCTACGCGCCCGACGTCGAGACGGCGATCAGCATGGCGATCGTCCACGGCGCCCGGACCCGCCGCAGCCTCGAGCCACCGATCGCGGCGGCCTGATCCCGTTTCCCCGCCCGAGGTGGTGATGCGTGCGGCAGGTGCGACGAGTGCGACCGCGCTGTCGCCGCCGCGGAGCGTTGGCGTCCGTGGCGTTCGTACGCTGCAATGCTCCTGTGGCTTGACCCGCGCCCGATGTGATACTGCGAGCGCATGAAGCGCTTGGTTCTCGTCGCCGCATTGATCACAGGCCCGGCGGTCGCGGGTTGCGGATCCAGCTCCTCGCAAACCGCGTCGACCGCGGGCACCCCCGGCGCCGCCGATCGCGCCGGCGGACCGCGGCCGCCCGTCGCCGCGCGCCACCATCACGTGGTGACCTCGCCCAATGGCGATCGCGAAGATCCGTATTACTGGCTGCGCGACGACACGCGCAAGAACCCAGACATGATCGCGTACCTCAACGCCGAGAATGCCTATGCCGCTGCCGTGCTCGGTCCGGCCAAGTCGCTCGAGGACACGCTGTTCGCCGAGATGAAGAGCCGGATCAAGGACGACGACACCAGCCTCCCCGTGCTCGACGACGGCTACTGGTACTACGCGCGGTTCTCCGCGGGGCAGGAGCACCCGGTGGTGGTGCGCAAGAAGGGCACGCTGGACGCCCCCGAGGAGGTCGTGCTCGACGGCAACGAGCTCGCGCGCGGCCACGAGTTCTTCTCGCTCGGCGGGCGCGCGGTGAGCCGCGACGGGCACCTGATCGCGTGGACCGACGACACCGTCGGCCGCCGCCAGTTCGCGCTCCACATCAAGGACCTGCGGACCGGCAAGATGCTGCCCGACACGGCGACCAACGTCGCGCGCGACGTCGAGTGGGCGAACGACAACAAGACGGTGTTCTATGTCGGCAAGGATCCGACCACGCTGCGCGAGGATCGCGTGTTCCGCCACGTGCTCGGTGAGCCGGGTGACGCTCAGGTGTTCCTCGAGCCCGACGGCCAGTACTACGTCGGCATCGGGCGCACCAAGTCGCGGCGCTTCATCCAGATCACGCTGCACGCAACCACCCACGACGAGGTGCGCCTGATCGATGCCGAGCGGCCGAGCGCGCCCGATCGCGTGGTCCTGCCGCGCGAGGTCGGCCACCTCTACTCGATCGATCACCTCGACGGCCGCTTCGTGATCCGCACCAACGCGGGGGCCAAGAACTTCCGCCTGGTCGAGGTCCCCGAGGCCAAGGTCGCCGATCGCTCGGCGTGGCGCGACCTCATCCCGGCGAGCTCCGACGCCCTGGTCGAGGACTTCACGGTCGCGCGCAAGTTCGTGGCGGCCACGGTGCGGGTCGGCGGGCTCGCGCGCGTGCGCGTGCTGCCGGCCAGCGGTGCGCCGTTCTATGTCGAGCCCAGCGAACCGGCATTCGTGATGGGCGTGGTCGACACCCCCGACCCCAACGCTGCGCGCGTCCGCTACGACTACACCTCTCCGGTCGCGCCGCGCTCCGTGATCGAGGTCGACCTCGCGACGCATGCGCGCACGACCCTCAAGGTCGAGCCGGTGCCGGGGTACGATCCCGCCGGTTACGCCGCCGAGTACCTGCACGCGACCGCGAGCGACGGCACCAAGGTCCCGGTCTCGGTCGTGTACAAGAAGGACACCAAGCGCGATGGCACCGCGCCGCTGCTGGTCACCGGCTACGGCTCGTACGGCATCTCGTCGGAGCCCGCGTTCAGCTCCAGGAGTGTCTCGCTGCTCGACCGCGGCTGGGTGGTCGCCACCGCGCACGTGCGCGGCGGTCAGGAGATGGGGCGCGCCTGGTACGAGGACGGCAAGCTCAACCACAAGCGCAACACGTTCACCGACTTCATCGCGGCGACCGAGTACCTGGTCGCCAGCAAGCTCGGTGCGCGCGACCAGGTCTACGCGCTCGGCGGCAGCGCGGGAGGACTCCTGATGGGCGCGATCTTGAACCTGCGGCCCGATCTGTATCGCGGCGTGGTCGCGCTGGTCCCGTTCGTCGACGTGATGACCACGATGCTCGACGAGTCGATCCCGTTGACGACGAACGAGTTCGACGAGTGGGGCAACCCCAAGGACAAGGCGGCATACGACTACATGCTGAGCTATTCGCCGTATGACAACGTCAAGCCGACCGCGTATCCATCGATCTACGTCAAGACCGGCCTGTGGGACAGCCAGGTTCAGTACTTCGAGCCGGCGAAATGGGTCGCCAGGCTGCGCGCGACCAAGACCGACGACAACCTGATCGTGCTCGACACCGACATGGCGGCCGGCCACGGCGGCAAGTCGGGCCGCTTCGATCGCCTGCACGACGCCGCGCGCTATACCGCATTCATGCTGCTCGTCCACGACCGTCCGGACCGCCGCACGCGCTGACGAAAGGCGGCTCGCGCTTGCCCGCTCAGGAGGGCGGCGAGCGCCCGGCCAGCCCGGCGGCGCGCTCGAGCAGCAGCTCGCGCTCGCGCGCATTCTGGGTAAGCGACGCCGCGCGCTCGAGCTCCGCGCGCGCCTCGTCGAACCGGCCGAGCTTGGCCAGCAGGTCGCCGCGCACGCTCGGCAGCAGGTGATAGCCGTCGAGCGCGCCGTCGGCGGTCAGCTCGTCGACCAGCACGAGCCCGGCGGCCGGCCCGAACGCCATCGCGATCGCGACCGCGCGGTTGAGCTCGACGATCGGCGACGGCGTGATGTCGCCAAGCGCGCCGTAGAGTCCGACGATACGCGCCCAGTCGGTCTCCTCAGATGTGCGCGCGCGAGCGTGACAGGCAGCGATCGA
>DATIPJ010000974.1:0-2049 GCA_035472155.1 Kofleriaceae bacterium | reverse complement strand
CCGCGAGCAGCCTCCGCATCCGGGCGAGACGATGCGAAATGGCATCGATCGCATCGTCACCGCCGGGCCGCGCGATGTCCACCCTACCGGCGCGCGCGCGAGGCGAGGATCACTCGGCGTGGGTCCGAGGTGCTGTCCCTTCGTTGCGCGGCGGGAGCGGGCGCGACGCGTTCCTCAATCATGACGGTGCCTTCGGCGGCGAACGTGATTCTTGCGATTCCGTTGAACGGCCGCGCATGGAGCGGGCACCATGGGCTGGTGACCGCGATCTCGATGCCACTGGCGATGCCAGCGATGGGTGGCGAAGCATCGGCAGGTAGCGAGCTCGTCGCGCGGTTGCGCGATGGCGATCGCAGGGCGATCGAGGAAGTGTACCTGGCGCACCACGCGGCGATCCGCGGCTTCGCGCGCCGCCTGGTCGGCGATGCCGCGGCGGCCGAGGACATCGTGCACGAGGCGTTCGTCGCGCTGCCGCGCGCGATCCGGCGGTTTCGCGGCGATGGCTCGCTGCGCGCGTTCTTGATCGGCGTGGCGGCCAATCACTCGCGCCGCCACGTGCGGTCGGCGATGCGGCGGCGGCGAGCGACCGAGCGGCTCGCGGCGCACGAGGAGCTGCAGCCGCACACGGTCGATGCGACCCACCAGCTGATCACCAAGCAGCTCGCGGGCAAGCTGTGGGCGGCGCTCGACGATCTGCCGATCGATCAGCGCGTGGTGTTCGTGCTGTGCGAGGCCGAGCAGCGGACATCGGTCGAGGTCGCCGAGATCGTCGGCGCACCCGAGGGAACGGTGCGCACGCGGCTATTTCATGCCAAGCGCAAGCTTCGCGAGAAGCTGGAGGAGGAGCCATGAGCCTCGACCAGTACGACGCCATGATCGGAGCGGTGCGCGCGGAGCACGGCGAGGACGCGGAGCTTGCCGTCGCGACACAGCTCCGTCTGCGTCGTTCGCTGGAGACCCGCGCGCGCGGCCGGCACCAGCTGGCCGGCCTGATGACGGCGATCGCGATCCTGCTCGTCGGCACGGTGTCGTGGGCGCTCGCGACCGGTCGAGTGGCCATGCTGTGGGCACCGGCGCCGCGGGTGCGCGTGTCGGCCGCCGAGGTCGCACCGCCCGCACCGTCACCACCGCCGCGCCGCCGCGCACCGCCTGCGATCGCCACCGCGCCGCGGCCCGCGCCGCCGCCGGAGAGCACGCCGCCGGTGACCGCGCCGGTGGAGCTGCCGCCTGCGCCGCCCGCACCCCCGCCCGCGCCGCCGCATCCGGCGCCTGCGCCGCGCGCCGCACCCGTGGCTGCACCCGGGCCGCCGGCGGCACCGGTCGAGGCGCTGTATCGCCGCGCCCACGACCTGCACTTTCACGGCGGCGAGCCGGCGGCGACGCTCGCGGCCTGGGACGCGTACCTGGCAGCCGAGCCCGGCGGGCGCTTCTCGGTCGAGGCCCGCTACAATCGCGCGATCCTGCTGATCCGGCTCGGGCGCTACGCGGAGGCGCGTGCGGCGCTCGAGCCGTTCGCGCGCGGCGAGGTCGAGCCGTCCGGATATCGCCAGACCGAGGCCGGGCGGCTCGTCGAGCGGCTCGCGCGTTACGAGTGAGCGATCATCGAGTGAGCGATCATCGATTGAACGATCGCCGGGCGTGCGGAGACACCGCGCCATGAGACACGCACCGATCCTGATCGCGCTCGCGGTTGCGACCACCGCGCGCGCAGATGGCGAGGCAGTGCTGCACCTGGCCGTCCACGGCTCGCTCGACGCCACCGCGATCGCGGGGCCGATCGGCAAGGAGCTCGGGGTCGCGGTCGCGATCGTCGAGGGCGCCTGCGACGTGCCCTGCCTCGACGTGACGATCGACGGCAAGAACCTCGCGACGGTCGTGTTCTCACCGCGCATGGGCAGCTATCGCCAGCGCAGCGTCTCGATCGGCAGCGACACCACGCAGTGGCCGCTCGTGATCACGCTGCTCGCGGGCAACGTGGTTCGCGACGAAGCGCAGGACGTGATGGTCAACTTGCCGTCGCGCGAGCTGCCGGTGCCCGGCGCCGCGCCC
>DATIPJ010000973.1:0-2842 GCA_035472155.1 Kofleriaceae bacterium | reverse complement strand
CCACTTCCTCCGCGATGGTGAGCAGGCGATCCACGTCGCGGACTCCCGAGAAGTCGTACACACCGGGAGCGGGCGAGTGATATGCCCAGCTGAAGTACAGCGAGACCGCGTTGAAGCCGGTGGCCTTGAGCTTCTCGAGCTGGTCGCGCCACAGCGCCGCGTCGGGCAGGCGGAAATAGTGAAACTCGGCCGACCACAGCCACACACGCTGGCCGTCGATCATCAGCGAGTATCGGTCGTAGCCGACGGTGTGCGCATTCGTACTCTGCGCGGTGGCTGGCCCCGTGCTCGGCGCTCCGCCGAGCAAACCTGCTGCAAGCGCAACCGAGACAAGATTCACGATCACGGATCGCCGACGCATAGACCCTCTCGTGGACGTGCACTGTCGATCACGACAGCGCGCGCGTGGTGGCCTCGCGAGACTCTCTCGGATCACCGCAAGGGTCAACTCGATCGCGATTTGCGTCACGGCCGCGCGGGCATGTGACACCACGGCACAGCCCCTGGAACATGCTCACGCGTGTAGTATCGTGGTCAGGTGATGGGTCTACCTGCGCGTTTAGGAGTCGTCGACAAGCCAGTCAACATCCCTCTCATAAAGCATCTCTTCTGAACACCGAATCAAAAGATCGCGTTCTGGTGATTCATGCGGACGGGTGGGTGCGCGGCGTGCGGCGAATCGCTGCGCCTGGGTAGCGACGGTGCCGCGTTGCGAGTCAGTCGCCGTAGCGCGCGTGGTTGTCGGGCGCGAAGCGGAGCTCGAGGTTGCCGACGGAGATGCCGCCCGCGGATGTCTCGAAGGACAGCTCGTGCTCGCCGACGTTCCAGGTCGGCAGGTCGAGATCGATCGCCTGCCAGCCGGGGCTGAGCGTCGGGGAGGCGATGATGATGCCGTCCCAGCTGATCGCGACGGAGGGGCTCGAGGACGCGGGCGAAGCGCCGATGGCGGTGGTCGAGGTGGCGTTGACCGTCGAGGCGGGGGCGAGCCAGAGGCGGCCGCGCAGCGGGTAGGGCATGAGGTTGGGGACCAGGACGGTCGCGCTCGGTGTGGTGATCGTGCGGAAGGTTCGCTCGGGCGATTTTTGCGGCGCGGTCCAGCCGCCGATGAGGTAGGGCGCGCCGCCCGGGCCGCCGATGGCCCAGTTGCCGCGCTGCGACCAGAGGGTGCCGTCGTAGAGCGCGTTCGCGGGCGGGACGACCGGGTAGTTGCCGACGGCGATGTCGTAGCGCTGCAGCGAGACGCCGTGGCGGAGGGCGAACAGCGCGTTGGCGGGAAACTCGAACGGGTTGCCGACGGTGTCGAAGATGGCGCGCAGTGGTGCGCGCAGCGGCGGCGCGATGCGGTCGCAGCAGGTGGGGACGAGCTCGGAGGTCGCGGGGCGGCCGGCGCGATGCTGGCCGACGCGGCTGAGGTTCCAGGCGATGAAGACTCCGAAGACGAGGACGACGAGGGCGTGGGCGATGGCGCGGCGGCGGCGCGGGTGCGTGAGGTGGTCGAGACGGGCGAGCTGGGCGGCGCGCGCGAGGAGAGCGGCGAGGCCGACCACGAGCGGGAGGGTCACGCTGCACAGACGGCGCTGGCCGAAGCCGGCCATGCCCCAGTAGTCCATGATGGTGCTGTTGAGATAGACCTGCAGCGCGACGGTGGCGAGCAGGCCTGCGGCGAGCAGGCGAGAGCGGCGCGGCAGAACAAGGAGGCCGATCACGGCGGCGTAGGCGATCGGGGTGGTCGAGAACCAGCCATTGCGCGCGGAGTAGAGGAGCTCGAGGATCATCGGCGAGCCGAAGCGCGTGTACTTGGCGCCCTGCGGGACAGCGAGCCAGTCGCCGTAGACGACCTTCCAGTAGAGGAGCTGCGGAACCAGGACGATGGCGGCGGTGGCCGCGACGATGGCGCCGCGCGCGAGCCAGCGGACGAGCCGGCGGGCGAAGGCGCGAGGGCCTGCGGTGCGGAGCAGATCGGGGACGGCCTCGACGACGAGGACGATGGCCATCGCGAGCTCCTGGACGCGAATCAGCGCGGCGAAACCGAGGAGGGCGCCGAGGAGGAGCCAGCGGCGGAGATCGGTGCGCCCGAGGGTGGCGGCCCAGCTGGCGAGGAAGGCGGCGCACGCGAAGGCGTCGAGGGCGTGGCCGTAGCTGGGCATGTAGGTCGTGTAGTAGGTGAGCGAGGTACCGAGGAGGATCGCGACCGCGGCGTACGCAGGGGCCCAGGTGCCGCCGATGGCGCGGCGCGCGAGGCGAAGGCCGAGCAGGACCGCGCCGCAACCGAACAGGACGCTCGAGAGGAAGACGAAGCGCTGGTGCCAGGGCGTGTAGGCGTGGAGCGGGATGTCGGCGCCGAGCTGGTTGGCGACGACGGCGCCGAGCTCGGCGATCCAGATGAGCGGCGTCCAGACCAGCGGCGGGCCGATCGGGTGCGGGATGACCTTGCGGCCGTCGGCGCCGAGGCGCTGGTTCCAGGGGTCGCCGAACCGGCCCAGGTCGTTGTTGAAGCGCCAGTCGCCGTCGAGGGCGGTGGAGCGCGCCATCAGGTACATCATGTGGCCGTCGCCGCGCGCGAGGACCGGGCGATAAACGCCGTCGCCGCGCGGCGTGCGCGGGTCGCCGCCCATGTCCTGGTTGGTGCAGTACATGAGGGTGACGAGGGCGCAGGCGGCGACGACGAGGAAGCGAGGCCGCCGGCCGTCGGGGGCGACGAGCGCGCGCCACCAGGTACGCACGCGGTGCAACATTTCCCTCGAACATAGCAGGGTCCGTGCGGCGCAGCTCACGGCGCGGCGCAGCTCACGCGCGGCGGCGCTCCGCGGCGGGGGTGCAGCGCGTGGGGGGCGCTTGACCG
>DATIPJ010000972.1:0-1812 GCA_035472155.1 Kofleriaceae bacterium | reverse complement strand
GGGCCAGGTGTCTGCAGTCGAGGTGGTCGAGGCGCACATCGCGCGCATCGAAGCGGTCAATCCGGTGCTCAACGCGGTGGTGTGGAAACGCTACGACGCGGCGCGCGCGGAGGCCGCCGAGGCCGATCGCAAGCGCAGGATGGGGGCGGCGCTCGGGCCGTTGCACGGCCTGCCGATCACGGTGAAGGAGTGCCTCGACTTCGAGGGCTCGCCGTCGACCTTTGGTGTCGTCGGCCGGCGCGATCACGCGGCGACCGGCAACGAGCGCCACCTGGCCGCGCTGCGCAGGGCCGGTGCGATCCTGCTCGGCAAGACCAACGTCTCCCAGCTACTGCTGTTCTTCGAGAGTGACAATCCACTGTACGGCGAGACCTGTAATCCGTGGGATCCGGACCGCACGCCGGGCGGCTCGTCGGGCGGCGAGGGAGCGATCATCGCCGCGGGCGGCTCGCCGCTGGGCCTGGGGACCGACATCGGCGGCTCGGTCCGCAACCCGGCGGCGTTCTGCGGCATCGCATCGCTCAAGCCGACCGCGGGCCGCATGCCCGATCTCGGGCGGAGCTCGGTGCCGATCGGCCAGCAGGCGATCGCGAGCCAGATCGGCGTCATGGCGCGCAAGGCCGCCGATGTCGCGCTCGGGATGCGGATCGCGAGCGGTGGCGATGCGCCGCACGAGCCGGTGCCGCCGCTCGGCGACCCGGCCGCGGTCGACGTCGCGCGCCTGCACGTCGGGTGGTTCGCCGACGACGGCGTGTTCGCCGCGACCCCGGCGGCGCGGCGCGCGGTGAACGAGGCCGTCGAGGCGCTCGCGCGCCGGGGCGCCAAGGTCACGCCCTGGCAGCCGCCCGAGCCCGCGCTCGTCGAGACGCTGTTCTTCTCGATCCTGACCGCGGATCGCTTCGAGGGTGCGCGCCGCGTGCTCGGCGAATCGGAGCGCGATCCGCGGATCAAGCTGCTCGAGGACTCGCTCACCAAGCCGCGCGCGCTGATCCAGCTGGCGTTGATCGCGACCCGCCGCGAGCGCGCGCGGACCATCACGCGCCAGATCGGGCCGTTCGACGCCGCGAGTTACTGGCGCCGCGTCGAGCAGCTGATCGACTATCGCGAGCGCGCGCTGGCGTCGCTCGGCGAGATCGACATCGTGGTGTCGCCGGCGTGCGGCCTGCCGCCGCTGCGTCACGGCGCCAGCGGCGAGCTTGGCGACATCGGCATCTACACCGCGCTCTATAACGTGCTCGGCTGGCCTGCGGGCATCGTGCCGTGGACGCGCGTGCGCGCCGGCGAGGAGAGCGATCGACCGGCGTCGAAGGACCCGTGTCATGTCACGGCGCGCGAGACCGAGCGCGAGGCCGCCGGGCTGCCGATCGGCGTGCAGGTCGCCGCGCGCCCGTGGCGCGACCACGTGGTGCTCGCCGCGCTCGCCGCGCTCGAGCAGGCCGCGCCCGCGGCCGATGTGCCGGAGACACCCGTCGTGGACGTGACCTTGCGCGACCGGAGTCAATCTCTGTCTCGCTGAACGGACGGCGAGTGGTGCAGATCGCGACAAGCGATCTACGACGCAGCGCGCCGCTAACTATGCTCAATAGTTGTGCGTGCGGTCAGAGCTTTCCCGAGCGTAGCATTCGATTTTCGTGTGGGATTCCTCACTGGAGTTCCAAACACACGTACTATCTGCCCGTCGATCCCGCGATTCTGCGGCTCGAGGCTGCGGGCGACCGGTGGGCCGGTACAGCGCCACCGGGACAGTGCAATCGCAAACCGCTCTGACAGAGGACGCAATGGACAAGAGCAGCAAGGCTTCCGATCTCAGCG
>DATIPJ010000971.1:0-2990 GCA_035472155.1 Kofleriaceae bacterium | reverse complement strand
ATCTCACCCTCCTTGACGTTGTCTTGGCCGAAGCGTTCGGCGAGTAGCGCCGCAAAGTCCTCTTCGCCCGTGCCGTCTTGGGTAACCATATTCAAGCAGATCTCCTGAAACCGCCGAGGTTGGATTTACTGCCTTCGCAGCACCTGGGCGCAGGGGCGAGTTGGTACCCTCCACCACCCGTTTTGTCAACCACGGCGAACACATCCGCCGGGTATGGTCGGGTCCTACTCACTCCCCAGCGCTTCATATTTGTTCCGGATCGCTGCCTGCACCACTGCCGTTACGGCGAGCATCGACCTGCCTGACCAGTGAATCCACAACTTCTTCGAGGGTTTGCGTCGAGCTATCGACGAGCACGGCGTCCGGAGCGGGAATCATCGGAGCCACGTCGCGGCTGGCATCCCGCCGGTCGCGCTCCTGGATCTCACGCAGTGTTTTTGCGTAGTCGACCTCGGTTCCGGCGGCCGCGAGCTCGGCCACCCGGCGCCGCGCGCGCTCCGTCTCGCTCGCGGTGAGGAAGAACTTCGCCTGCGCGTGCGGGAACACGACAGTGCCCGTGTCGCGGCCCTCGACGACCACGCCGCCGCCCGCGCCGAGCCGGCGCTGGAGCTCGAGCAGCGCCGCGCGCACCGCCGGATGCGCCGACACCTGCGATGCGCCCTGCGAGATGTCGGGCGAGCGGATCGCCGACGTCGCGTCGCGGCCCGCGAGGTAGACGTGGTTGATCTCCCCGACGAAGTCGAACCGGATGTCGAGCCCGGCCGCGATGGCCGCGCAGCCCTCGGCGTCGGCCCACGCCGTGCCGCTCTCGCGCGCCGTGAGCGCGACCGCACGATAGATCGCGCCGCTGTCGAGCAAGCGATAGCCGAGCCGCCGCGCGAGCCGCTTGGCGACGCTGCTCTTGCCCGCACCGGCAGGTCCGTCGATCGTCACGATCACCGAACGCGCGGCACCCCCACGCGCGGCACCCCCACGCGCTGCACCCTGCGTCATCGTCGATGGTCTCGCATGGCCATGGCGGCCATCATGCACGAACCGTGCGGCCGGGGCGACCCGCGCGACAGCGCGAGCGCACCGGGGTGTTGCGTTGTACATTCGACGCCGTGGCCGAGCTGACCACCGATCGACGTTGGAAGACGTTCGCCGACGTCGTGGCGTTCGCGCTCGGCACCAACGTGTGGATCTCGATCGTGATCCTGCCGGCGATCTTCGTCAACACGCTGCACGGCGCAGCGCAGGTCACCGCGGCCGCGCTGCCGTTCGCCGTGCTCATGCTCGGGCTCGCGCGGCGCTCCGAGGGCATCCTGCTCGGGCTGTTCCCCGCGGCGATCCTCGTGCCGGTCGCGCTCCAGCCGCAGATGGCGTCGTCGTATGTCTACGGCCCGGTCCGGTTCACGCTGTGCGCCGCCGGTGTCGTCGCGTACCTGTTCGGCGTGTCGTTCTTCACGACCTGGCACGAGCCGCCCGCACCGCGCTCGATCCGCGGGCTGACCTCGGCGCAGACCGGTCCCGCCGAGCGCTGGCAGCGCCGCGAGCGCGTGTACTGGATGCTCACCGTGATGTCGCTGATCATCCCGACGGTGCTCATCGCGTGGATCAACTTCGACAGCGGCGTCGCCGACTACCTGGGCGAGATGTACCCCGGGCGCGTGGCGCTCATGACCACCGCGCTGACCGCCGGCGCGATCGCGCTGTGGCTGGCGATCTACCACTACGCGTTCCTCGGCGTGCTGCGCCCGCACCGTACCGGCGACCGCGACGTCGTCGGGGCGCTCGCGCAGGCGCGCACCGATGCCAAGCTCGGCAAGCCGCGCTCGCGGTTCTATGTCGCCGTCGCGCTCGCGCTCGCGGCGATGGCCACCCTCATCCTGTTGCGCCACTGGAAGGGATGACTCATGCGCCGCTACTTCTTCGAGGTCCTCGCCGTCGCGCTCATCGGTGGCAGCCTGTTCTTCTTCAAGGAGACGCTCGACTACCTGGCGCGGCGCGATTACGTCGCCGCGGTGCTGGTGATGGTGATCGGCGTGGCCGTGATCTCGGTGGGCAAGGAGATGGCGCGGCTCGCGCTCGTCCAGCGCGACTGATGCGCCAGGTGAGCCAGATGTGCCAGATGAGCAAGCCGCGCCCTTTGCATGCGATGCATGTACCCGCGCGGTCTGCGACGCGGATCCTGCTGGTCGCTGCGGCCGGGTGCGGTGCGCCGCCGAGCGCCCCGTCGGGGCCTGCCGTCGCCGCGATCGTCGCCACGCCGAAGCTGACCCCCGACGACACCGAGGTCGCGCGGGTCAACGGCCGTCCCGTGTGGAGCTCGTGCGTGGCGGTCCAGGCCGGTGCCGCCGCCGCCGGCCGCGCCCCCGACGAGCTGCGCCGCTCGGCGCTCGACCAGTGCGTCGCGTTCGAGCTCCTCTCCCAGGCCGCCGAGGCGCGCGGGCTCGCAGCGGGCCGCGAGGTGGCCGAGGCAACGCGGACCGCCGCCGTCAACCGCCTGGTCGAGATCGACTTCGAGCAGCGCTACAAGACGCCAGACGATCTCAAGCAGGCAGTCGACATCGTGATGGAGCGCAACGCGTGGCGCATGCACATCCTCGAGCTGCGCGCGTCGACGTTCGCGCGGTTCGATGTGCCGGCGGGCGCGCCGCACGACGTCGATGCCCGCGCGCACGCGCTCGCCGACAAGCTCGCCGCCGAGCTCGCCGGCGAGACCGGCCTGTTCGGCGTGCACCTCTCCGAGGCCGCGAAGCGGATCGGCGCGGGCAGCGACATCCAGCTCGAGACCACCGACGTCCGGCCGACCCACCAGGACGACCTGGTCGCGCCCTACGCCAAGGCGCTGTACTCCATCCCCGAGGTCGGGCGCATCGCACCGCCCGTGCGCACCCAGTGGGGATGGGATGTCGTGCTGTGGACCGGGGGCATCGAGGCTCGCGAGCGCACGCGCGACGAGGTCGTGGCCGATCTGTTCCCCGAGCTGCGGCGCCAGCAGTTCCAGC
>DATIPJ010000970.1:0-3330 GCA_035472155.1 Kofleriaceae bacterium | reverse complement strand
GCCCGCGGACTCGCCGAAGATCGTCACGTTGGACGGATCGCCGCCGAAGCGCCCGATGTTGTCGCGCACCCACTGCATCGCGAGCCGCTGATCGAGGAGGCCCTGGTTGCCGGAGGCGCCCTCGGCGACCAGCGAGGGGTGGGCGAAGAAGCCGAACACGCCGAGGCGATAGTTGATGCTGACCACCACCACGCCGTGCTGCTCGGCGAGGAACTGGCCGCTGTAGAACACGCCGCTGTTGATGAACGGGACCGGCTCGGACGCCGACCCGTTGACGTTGCCGCCGCCGTGGATCCAGAGCATCACGGGGACCGCTCGGTCGGGCGCCGGGAACGGCGTCCACACGTTGAGGTAGAGGCAATCCTCGTCGGCGCTCGCCGCGTTCTGCAGCGTGGCGTTGGCGACCTGCGCGCAGCGCTTGCCGAAGGTGATCGCCGCGAACGTGTCCGTCCACGCGTCGGCAGGTTCGGGCGCCTTCCAGCGCAGCGGGCCGACCGGCGGCTTGGCGTACGGGATGCCCAGGAACTGGCGGCTGTCGCCGACCAGGGTGCCCTGGAGGCTGCCCTTGTCGAGCTTGACGATCGTGGGGTCGTCGGGGGTTTCGTTGGGCCGCTCGAGGGCGCCGTTGTCACCGCAGCCCGACGCGATCCAGCCGAACAGCACGAGCAGACAAGCACGCTCTGTCATCCTGAGAATCATGTGCGCTCTCCTTCTGGCGGGTCGTCGGTGCGCGGCCGGCGCGCAGCCGGGACGTAGCCGAGACGTAGCCGAGACGTAGCCGAAACGTAGATTGTGCAAGCATCGAGCTGGGTAGTTCCGCACTGCAGAACTCGATTCCACAGCTCGATGCGCGGCGGCAATTTCGATCGAACGTCCGACGATGTCAAATGTTCCCGACGGGCGCCGGCGCAAGCTACCGGATTGCGGCGGGTACGTTCGGCTCTCACCAGCGCCTTCATGGGCGAGGCCGGGCGGCTCGGCGTGGTGACTCAGCGCGCCAGGAGGCGGGCGCGGTCGCGGTAATCGTTGGCGTAGTCGGGCTGACCCTTGTGCTCCCAGGCCTTGGCGAGCTCGCGGCAGCGGAGGGCCTCGAGGGCGGGAGCCAGCTCGCCGCCGCTGCGCATCGCCTCGAGGATCGCGATCGCCTCGTCGAACCGGCCGAGGGCGATCAGCGCGGTCGCGCGGGTGTGCTGCACCGCGGGCACGTCGGGCCGGAGCGCGATCGCCTGCTCGACGAGCCCGAGCGCGTCGCGCGGGTCGCCGCCGGCCTCGAGCGCAGCGCACGCGCGGTTGTTGAGCCAGGTCACGCGCTCGGCGGCCGCGAGGCCCTCGCCGTCGAACCGGGCCAGGATGCGCTCGGCGGAGGCCAGCCGCCCGGCGGCGACGTCGCACCCGGCGCGCGACAGCACCGCGGCGCGCTCGCGGGCAGCCGTGAACGCGGTCGATTCGATCACGCGGTAGCGCCGCGCCGCGTTGGCGTAGCGGGCGGTCTCGAACGCTGCGTGCGCCGCGCGAGGCAGCCAGATCGCGACCCACACCGTCGCCGTGATCGAGAGCGCGATGCCGATCAGGATCCACGGCCGCCCGAGGCCGCTGCCCAGCGCGGCGGTGATCAGGCCGCACAGCACCGTCCAGCTCGCCAGCCGTCCGACGTGCCGTGCCGCCATGTTGCCAGGATACCGAATGTGGTCGGTCGTGGTAGAGAGGGTGGCCATGACCCAGGGGCTGATTCCACTCGGCAAGCGCGCCGGTGAGGGGGCCAAGCCGCGCCTCACGCCCGCCGCCGGTGCACCTCGGGTGTACGTCGAGACCTACGGCTGCCAGATGAACGTCGCCGACAGCGACCTGATCGGCAGCGTGCTCGCCGAGGCGGGCTATGCGCCCGCGGCGCGCGCCGACGAGGCCGACGTCATCGTGGTCAACACCTGCGCGATCCGCGAGAAGGCCGAGGAACGCGTGATCGCGCGCGCGGGTGAGCTGGGCGCGCTCAAGCGGCGGCGGCCCGGCACGGTGCTCGCGATCGTGGGCTGCATGGCCGAGCACCTCAAGGATGGCCTGGCCGCGCGGGTCGCCGCCGTCGACGTGATCGCCGGGCCGGATAGCTATCGCCGGCTGCCCGAGCTGCTCGCCCGTAGCCGCGGAGAAATCGCTGCGCCCGCGCTGCTCGCGCGCGGCCGCGGAGAAATCGCTGCGCCCGCGCCGGTCGCTTCCGCGCCGCTCGAAGCGCGCCCGGTCGGCGCGGTCGGCCCGGTCATCGATGTGCGGCTCGACAAGGCCGAGACCTACGAGGGCCTCTCGGGCGCGGTCGGCGGCGACGGCGTCTCGGGGTTCGTCACGATCCAGCGCGGCTGCGACAAGTTCTGCACGTTCTGCGTGGTCCCGTTCACTCGCGGGCGTGAGCGCGGCACGCCGCCGCGCGAGGTGCTGCGCCAGGTCCGCGAGCTCGCCGTCGCCGGCTACCGTGAGGTCATGCTGCTCGGGCAGACCGTCAACTCGTACCGCTGGGATGACGTCACGTTCGCCGAGCTGTTGCGCGCGGTCGCGCGGGTCGACGGCATCGAACGCGTCCGCTTCACCTCGCCCTACCCGGTCGACTTCACCGACGACGTCATCGCGGCGATCGCCGAGGAGCCCAAGCTCTGCAAGTACGTGCATCTGCCGGTGCAGTCGGGGTCCGACGCCGTGCTCCAGCGCATGCGGCGCGGCTACACCGTCGCCGACTACCGCGCGATCGTGGCCGCGCTGCGCCGGGCGATCCCCGATATTGCGCTGTCGACCGACGTGCTGACCGGCTTCTCGGGCGAGACCGAGGACGATCATCAGGCGACGCTTCAGCTCATGCGCGAGGTCCGGTTCGACAGCGCGTTCATGTTCGCGTACTCCGAGCGCGACCTGACATTCGCGTCCAGGAAGCTGCCCGACGACATCGCGCCGGCGATCAAGCAGCGCCGGCTGTCGGAGATCGTCCATCTGCAGGAGCAGATCAGCGCCGCGGTGTTCGCCGCGCACGTCGGGCGCCACGAGCGCGTGCTGGTGCACGGGCCCTCGAAGCGCGACCCCGCGCAGCTGATGGGCCGCACCGATGGCTTCAAGACCGTGATCCTGCCGGCCGGCGTGGGCGAGGTCGGCCAGCTCGTCGACGTGACGATCGCGCGCGCGAACATGGCGACGCTGTTCGCCGGCTAGCGCTGCGCGAGCCGCTCGATCAGCGCGTGCGCCACGCGCCGCGAGCCGAGCAGCGTGACGTGGCCGATGTCGGGAAACACCACGACGTCGGCGCCCGGCACGGCGAGCTGGCGCGCACCGGGGACGAGCGCATCGCCGCGCGAC
>DATIPJ010000969.1:0-5945 GCA_035472155.1 Kofleriaceae bacterium | reverse complement strand
CGAGCGACCCCAGTGCACCGTTCGCGGTCGCGATCGATACGACGGCGCTCGCCAATGGCAATCACACCCTGACCGCGCGCGCATTCGACGCCGCGGGCAATACCGGCACCTCCCCCGCCGTGACCGTCAACGTGCAGAACGGAGGCGGGGGCGGCGCCGTGCTCCTCGAGACGTTCTCGAGCGCGTCGGGCGCCGACAACCCGGGCTGGAGCTTCGGCGGCTGGGCGCTCAGCACGGCCAAGGATGCGACCGGCACCGCGGGGTCTCGCTCGCTGACCGCCAGCGCGGCGCCGCGCTTCAACAGCGTGACCCAGACGGCGACGTGGTCCGGGCTCGCGCTCGGCTCGGCGCCGAGGCTCAGCTACATGCGCACGCTGTCGTTGTCCGACGCCAACATCTCGGCCAGCGCAGGCTTCAGCGTGATCATCAACGACGGCAGCGATCACGTCGTCGACCAGAAGGCGATCTCGGGCTTCACCTCGTACACCGAGGCGAGCTTCACGGCGCGCGCCGACCTCGATCTCTCCGCGTTCGCCGGCAAGACCGTGACGCTCAAGCTCGTCGTCACCGCCCGCGACACCTCGTCGACGGTGACCTCGGCCACGGCGTTCGTCGACCAGATCAAGCTTCAGTGATCCGTATTCGGATGCGATAATCGCCAGGAGGTTCTGTCCTGGCCGTCGACACCGAGCAAGACGTCACGTCGCGCGTCGCGCCCGCCCACACGATGCGGATCTGGTCGGTCGCGCTCGCTGTCGTCGACGGGCCCTCGCGCGGCGCGCGCGCCACGATCGGCAGCGAGATCGCGCGGGTCGGCGCCGCCGACGGCAACGACCTCGTGCTCGCCGACCGCACAGTGTCGCGATTCCACTGCGAGCTCGTCGTGCGCGGCAACACGGTCATCCTGCGCGATTGCGGCAGCACCAACGGCACGCTGATCGACGGCGTTCGCGTGCGCGAGGCCGAGATCCCGCTGGGCACGCTGGTCCACGTGGGCAGCTCGGCGTTCCGCGTCGAGCTCGGCGACGAGCCCGCCTTCATCGAGATCTCCGGCCGCACGCAGTTCGGCGAGCTGCTGGGCGCCAGCGTCGAGATGCGGCGGGTCTACGCGATCCTCGCGCGCCTCGCGTACACCGACGCCACGCTCCTGGTCCAGGGCGAGACCGGCACCGGCAAGGACGTCCTGGCGCGCTCGCTCCACGCGGCCTCGGCGCGCGCCGCGCAGCCGTTCGTCGCGGTCGACTGCGGCGCGATCCCCGAGCACCTCGTCGAGAGCGAGCTGTTCGGCCACGTCCGCGGCGCGTTCACCGGCGCCACCAGCGATCGCAAGGGCGTGTTCGAAGAGGCTGACGGCGGCACGCTCTTCCTCGACGAGATCGGCGAGATGCCCGTCGCCCTCCAGCCCAAGCTCCTGCGCGCGATCGAGTCGCGCCAGATCCGCCGGGTCGGCGGCGGCCCGGTGCGCACCATCGACGTCCGCATCATCGCCGCCACCAACCGCTCGCTCGCGAGCTCGATCAACGACGGCAGCTTTCGCGAGGATCTCTACTACCGGCTCGCCGTCGTCGAGCTCCGGCTGCCGCCGCTGCGCGCCCGCCGCGACGACATCCCGGTGCTCGCGACCCACTTCTTTCGCAAGCTCGCCGGCGAGCCGCGCACCATTCCGCCCGACTTCCTCGCCAGCCTCGTCGAGCGCGCCTGGCCGGGCAACGTCCGCGAGCTCCGGAACTACATCGAGCGCAGCGTCTCGCTCGGTACCTACCTGGCGCGCTCTCCGGCGGCCGACGCCGCTGCCGCCGCGCTCCAGCTCGATCTATCTGCCGGCATACCCCCCGGCGGCCCGGCGATCGCCCCGGGCTCGATCGAGAGCTTCATCGCCCTCCACCTCCCGCTCAAGGAGGCGCGCGAGGCGTGGACCAAGAGCTTCGAGCTCGCCTACGTCCGCGCCATGCTCAAGATGGCCGGCGGCAACGTCACCCGCGCCGCCGAGCGCGCCGGCGTCAGCCGCCGCTTCCTGCAGCGCATGCTCGTTCGCCTTGGAATCCGCTCCGCCGGCACCAGCGACGCGGATTGACCGGGCGCCACCGCGCGCTGGCCGGCGTATCCTGACGGTGCCGCTGGCATCGCCGTCGTCGCTCGATCAGGATTCCTCGAAAGGACAACACATGGCCAAGGTCACGTCGCAGGACGGCACGCAGATCGCCGACGACCGTTTCGTGACCGTGCGAGGGACCGAGCTGCGGCTCGAGGGGCGCTCGTACCACTTCGTCGGCGCGAACTACTGGCAGGCGATGAACCTGGCGAGCCGCGGCCCGGGCGGCGACCGGCAGCAGCTGCTGCGCGAGCTCGACCAGATGAAGGCGCGCGGCATCACCAACCTGCGCATCATGGCCGCTTCCGAGGGGCCCGATACCGAGCCGCTTCGCATGGTGCCGGCGGTGCTCCAGGCGCCCGGCGTCTACAATCTCGATCTGCTCGACGGGCTGGACTTCGTCCTCAAGGCGCTCGCCGATCGCGACATGAAGGCGGTCATGACGCTGGGGAACATGTGGCACTGGAGCGGTGGCTTCGGCCAGTACGTCGTGTGGGCCGGGCTCGCGAGCTCGATCGCGTATCCACCGCCTGTGCAAGGGGGCGACTGGGACGGCTATCAGCGCTTCACGGCCCAGTTCTACGGCAGCGCGAGGGCCGTTTCGTACTATCTCGACCACGTCACGAAGCTCGTGACTCGCATCAACGGGTATACGCAGCAGCCGTATTGCGAGGATCCGACGATCATGGCCTGGGAGCTCGCGAACGAGCCGCGGCCGCTGCACAACGTCGAGAGCTATCTGGCCTGGATCGCCACCAGCGGTCAGCTCATCAAGTCACTCGATCGCAATCACCTGGTCACCATCGGCAGCGAAGGGGATACGTCGGATCCCGACCACGCGGGCACCGAGTACGTGCGTGATCATTCATTGTCCGAGATTGACTATGGTACAGCGCATGTCTGGGTGCAGAACTGGGGCTGGTACGATCCGCTGGACGCAGCCAGCTATGCACCGGCCGTGACGCAGGCCAAGGCGTATATCGACAGCCACGTCGCTCGCACACGAACGCTCGGCAAGCCGATCGTGTTCGAGGAGTTTGGCATCGCGCGCGACCTCGGCAGCTACAGTCCGGCCGCGCCGGTGACCGTGCGCGATCAGTACTACGCCGAGATCTTCGGCCATATCCAGGCACAGGCGCAGAGCGGCGCGGTGGCTGGAGCGAATTTCTGGGCCTATGGCGGCGAGTCGAGACCAGTTCCACCGTTCGGGCAGTGGTGGCGGCCAGGAAACGCGCTCGTGGCGGATCCGCCGCACGAGCCACAGGGCTGGTACAGCGTGTACAACTCGGACACCTCGACGCTTGCGGTCGCGGAGCACTTCTCGCGCCTGATGAGCGACCTGGATCGGCCATGACGACCGCACGACTCACCCCCGAGCTCGAGGTCGAGGATCTCGACCGGTCACTCGCGTTCTACACAGGAGTCATCGGCTGGACGGTGCTCTACGCGCGGCCCGAGGAGCGCTTCGCGTTTCTCGAGCTGGAAGGCGCGCATCTGATGCTGGAGGAGGCGGCCGGCCCCGGCCGCCGCTTTCATGGCGCACCGCTCGAGCATCCGTTCGGCCGCGGCGTGAACTTCCAGATCCAGGTCGCAAACGTGGATGCGATCCATGCGCGCGTGCTCGCGGTCGGAGCGGATGTGGTGCTTCCGATGGAGAATCGCTGGTATCGCCGCGGCGACCACGAGACCGGTAATCGCCAGTTCGTCGTGGCCGATCCGGATGGCTATCGGCTGCGCTTCTTCACGGATCTCGGGCGAAGGCCCTGCGGCTGACGTCGGGAGATGTCCGGACTACACTCGCCGGACATGCCCAACCCGCCGTCCGCACCGCCCTCTGTCGCCGAGCTTGTCGACCGGATGACCCTCGAGGAGCGCGTCTCGCTGCTCGCCGGCGCCGACTTCTGGCGCACGGTGGCCATTCCCCGCCTCGGCGTTCCGCAGATCAAGGTGACGGATGGGCCGGCCGGCGCGCGAGGCGGCGGCGCGCTCGTCGGTGGGAAGCGCACGGCGGCATTTCCCGTCGGGATCGCGCTGGGCGCGAGCTGGAACGTGGAGCTGTTGCAGCAGGTCGGCGAGCTCCTGGCGCGCGAGGCGCGCGACAAGGGCGCCAGCGTGGTCCTCGCACCGACGCTCAATCTGTTCCGCAATGCGCTCAACGGCCGGAACTTCGAGAACTACTCCGAGGATCCGGTGTTGACCGGGCGTCTGGCGATCGCGTACGTGCGCGGGCTGCAATCGAAGGGCGTTGGCGCGACGCCGAAGCACTTCGTGGGAAGCGAATCGGAGTTCGAGCGCGACACCATCAGCAGCGAGATCCCCGAGCGCGCGCTGCGGGAGCTGTATCTGCGGCCGTTCGAGATGGTGGTCAAGGAAGCCAGGCCGTGGGCGATCATGACCGGCTACAACCGCCTGGCGGGCACATTCTGCAGCGAGCACCTGCGGCTGCTCGAGCAGATCCTGCGCCGCGAGTGGCGCTTCGACGGCCTGGTCATGAGCGACTGGGGCGGCACGCACAGCGCCGGGGCGAGCGCCCGCGCCGGTCTCGCCCTCGAGATGCCCGGGCCCGTGAAGAAGCGCACCGCGCTCCTGTCAGAAGCGGAGCGCGATCGGGATATCGCCGCGGCGGTCGGCGAGCGAGCGCTCGAGGTGCTGCGCCTCGTCGAGCGCACCGGCGCTTTCACCGATCCGCTCGACGTTCGGGACGCGTCCGAGAAGGAGACCGAGTACCCCGATGTCCGGGCGCTGATCCGGCGCGCCGGCGCGGAGGGCATGGTGCTACTCAAGAACGCCGGGCTGTTGCCGCTGCCGGCGGACGCCAAGGTCGCGGTCCTCGGCCCCAATGCCGCGGTGGCGCGCGTGATGGGCGGTGGCAGCGCGCAGATCAACGCGCACCGCCAGGTCTCGCCGCTCGAGGGACTGCAGGCGGCGCTCGGGAGCGACCGCGTCGTGCACGCAGCGGGCTGTGACAACGACCGATATCTGCCGGTGCCCCCGGTCGCGATGGCCATCGAGCTCCGTACCGCCGCCGGTGCAACGGTCGTCGCCGTCGAGGAGCGCCCGACGGCGGAGGCGCAGTGGGTGCAGCTGCCCGCCGGCCTGTCGGGGGACGCGTTTCACGCGCGGATGTCGCTCGTCGTCCACGCGCCCGCGGACGGCGAGTACGAGGTGAGCCTGGTGAGCACCGGCCTCAGCCGACTCTACCTCGCCGACAAGCTCATCGTCGATAACTGGGAAGGCTGGCGCCAGGGCGGCTTCCCGGCGGGGCTCGGTTCGCTGGAGGCGCGCGCCAGGCTCGCGCTGCGCGCCGGGCCGGTCGAGCTCGTGGCCGAATACGGACCGCGCGTGTTCGCGCACGGCGTCGCGGCGTTCCACGCGATCCGCATCGGCTTCGGGCAGCTGTTGCCGGCGAGCGCGGTGACCGACGCGGCCGCGGTTGCCGCGCGCGCGGACTACGCCATCGTCTGCGTCGGCACCACCGGGGAGTGGGAGACCGAGGGCGAGGATCGCTGGGGCGTCGAGCTGCCCGGGCGCCAGGATGAGCTGATTTCCGCCGTGGCGCGCGCCAATCCAAAGACGGTGGTGGTGCTCCAGACCGGCGGGCCGGTGCAGATGCCGTGGCTCGATGCGGTGGCCGCGGTGGTGCAGGCGTGGTTCCCCGGGCAGGAGGCCGGGCATGCGATCGCCGATGTCCTGCTCGGGAAAGCCGAGCCGGGCGGGCGCTTGCCGCAGACGTTTCCTCGCTCGCTGGAGGATGACCCGACACACCCGCTCGTACGAGATGTACAGTATCCCGGCGTCGCCGGAAAAGTCGAGTATCGAGAGGGGCTGTTCACCGGATATCGCCATGTCGACC
>DATIPJ010000968.1:0-2917 GCA_035472155.1 Kofleriaceae bacterium | reverse complement strand
GCCGCGTTCAACGCCGTGCTCACCCGCGCGCCGGACCTCGCCGGCGCGCTGTTCGAGCCGGTCGCGACCGACCACCGCGGCGAGCATCCGCCCGGCGGGCGCCCGTGGTTCGAGATCCCGGTGCTGTCGTTCCTCGACGAGCGCGTCACCGTGATCTACCAGCGTCGCTACATCGACTCCGCCCAGCGCTTCCCCGACGCCCCCCGGCTGTCCGATCGCCAGCGCGCGGCGCTCGATCTGTTCGACGCCGTGCTCGACGATCCGGCGATCCACCTCGAGATGGATCTCGAGCCCGGCGATGTGCAGCTGGTGCACAACCACCAGCTGCTCCACGATCGCACCGCGTTCGTCGACGATCCGGATCCGGCGCGCCGCCGCCACCTGCTCCGGCTCTGGCTGTGCCCGCCGGTCGGCCGGCGCTTGCCGCCCGCGTTCACCGAGCGCTACGGCGCGATCGAGATCGGCCGGCGCGGCGGCGTCGTGCCCCGCGTCGCGCCCGTGATCGCGCTCGAGCCATAGCGGACAGCCGGCCGGCCAGCCGGTTCGCGGTATCCTCCGGCCATGAGACTCCTCGTCCTGTTCGCCGCTCTCGTCGTCGCAGCGCTCGGGGCATCGGCGTGCTCCGGCGAGAACGGCAACGCGGCCGGCGACTACACCGTCACGCTCACCAACCGCGACAACGGCTGCAACATCGCCAACTGGATGGTGGGCGCCACGAACAGCGCGACGGTCACGCTCACGCAGGCCGACAGCAACGTCACGGCGCAGGTCACGGGCCTGGGCGCGGTCGCGCTCGAGCTGCTCGTCGGCGGACACACCTACACGGGCAAGATCAGCGGTGACAGCCTGAGCCTCAACCTGTTCGGCAACCGCAGCAACATGGTGGGCAATTGCGTGTTCACCGTGAACTCGGAGATTCACGCCGTGCTCGCCGGCGACATCTTGACCGGTCAGATCGATTACCTGTCTGCGACCAATAACAACCCCGATTGCGACACGGTCCAGGACTGCCGCTCGTTCCAGGACTTCAACGGCACGCGGCCGCCGCCGCCGTGACGCTCGGCCGCGGCGCTGATACGTTCGCGCCGTCATGACCCAGGCCGTCGCCGACTGGCAAAACCCTGCATTCGTCGCCCTGCGCTGCTTCGCATGCGAGCAGCTCCACGACCTCCAACTCGCGCAGACCGTGTGCCGCACCTGCGGCATGCCGCTTCGCGTGGACTACGATCACGCGCGCGCGCCGCTCGCTCCCGAGGCGCTCGCCACCCGGCCCGCGTCGCTGTGGCGCTACCGCGAGGTGCTGCCGATCCGCCCCGACCACGCGGTGAGCCTGCTCGAGGGCTGGACGCCGCTGTGCGCCGTCGGTGACCGCCTGTTCGTCAAGGACGAGTCGCGCAACCCGACCGGCTCGTTCAAGGCGCGCGGCCTCGCGCTCGCGGTCTCGATGGCGCGCGCGCTCGGCGCCCGCGCGCTGTCGGCGCCGTCGGCGGGCAACGCGGCCGGCGCGCTCGCGGCCTACGGCGCCGCGGCCGGCATCCCGGTCGTGGTCGCGATGCCCGAGGACACGCCCAAGGCCTTCATCGACGAGTGCCGGCACTACGGCGCCGAGGTCCACCTGGTCGCGGGCACGATCGCCGACGCCGGCCGCTTCCTGCGCGAGCACGGCCCGCGCGAGGCGTTCGATGTCTCGACGCTGCGCGAGCCCTATCGCATCGAGGGCAAGAAGACGATGGCGTACGAGCTGTGGGAGCAGCTCTCGGGCGAGCTCCCCGACGTGATCCTCTACCCCACCGGCGGCGGCACGGGCCTCGTCGGCATGTGGAAGGCGTTCTCCGAGATGCGCGCGCTGGGCTGGCGGCTGCCGCGCATCCCGCGCCTGGTCTCGGTGCAGATGGAGGGCTGCGCGCCGGTCGTGCGGGGCTTCGCCGAGGGCGCTGCGGCCACGGTCGCGTGGTCCGATCCCAGGACCCGCGTCTGGGGCCTGCGCGTGCCGTCGCCGCTCGGCGGCTTCCTCTGCCTGCGCGCGATCCGCGAGACCGCCGGCACCGCGGTCGCGGTCACCGAGGCCGACGCCGCGTCCGCGACCTCGCGCCTGGCGGCGCGCACCGGACTCGACATCTGTCCAGAGGGTGGCGCCGCATTCGCCGCCCTCGAGGCCCTGCGCGCGAGCGGTGTGATCGCGGCGCACGAGACCGCGGTGCTGTTCAATACCGGCACAGGCCTCAAGTATCGCTGACGCGATACGCTGCTTTCTCGGGAACCGGCCGGTCGTGAGGGCTCGAGATCCGAGGGTTTGTCCCTCGAAACACTGCTGTACCAGGGTTGGTATCGGTGTCTGTGCTCACCTTCGTCCGCCGCCCAGCACCAAAGCTCGTTGATCCCCGACGGTTCGAGTGCGTGACATCCCAGTGAGCTTCTCCTAAGATGCCCGCGAACGAGGGGGCTTTCCTGCCCCCGCCCGAGTTCCGACGGGCGCGACTGCAACGCGACAACGTATCGGCTGGCTGACCCGGCCTCGCATAGGAGGGCTCGTATGACTGCGACCGAAGACTCGCCTTCTGCGGTAGATGCTGCGCGCGCTCGCCTCAAGAGCAAACGCTGGACTCAGTTGATCCTCGGTGTCGTCTGCATGGTCATGATTGCAAATCTGCAATATGGCTGGACACTGTTCGTCAATCCGATCGCGGCCAAGTACCACTGGGAGCTACCGGCGATCCAGTACGCGTTCACTATCTTCGTGCTGGCCGAGACCTGGCTCGTCCCCGTCGAGGGCTGGCTGGTCGATCGCTTCGGCCCGAGCCTCGTCATCATCACGGGCGGTGTGCTCGTCGCGGTCGGCTGGACCGTCAACTCGTTCGCCGATTCGCTGACCCTGCTCTACGTCGGCGGTGCGATCGGCGGTGTCGGCGCCGGCGCG
>DATIPJ010000967.1:0-5578 GCA_035472155.1 Kofleriaceae bacterium | reverse complement strand
GGCGCCCGCCGGCTTGTCGTGCGGCGGCCAGGCCGATCGCATGGCGCGCCGTCGCCGTCGCGTCGTTGCAGCGCAGCTCGCCGAACGCGCGCTGGGCGTCGCCGATCGCGGCGGCGAGCGGGGCGGCATCGCGATCGACATCGCGGCCAGACAGCGCGTCCTCGATGCCGTCGCCGGTCACCGGTAGAAAGCCGGCTGCGACGATCGCCGCGTCGAGCTGGCGGCGCACATCGGCGAATCCGGACCCGTTCGCCGGCGCATCGGCGCTCAGGTCGATCACCGCGATGCGCTCTCGCGGGGCAGCCGCCGCGGCTCCGGCGTGAGCGATGCTGGCTAGTGCGACAACTGCTTGAAGTACTCGTTGAGGGCCCATACGTCTCGCGCTCGCAGGCCGTCGAACTGTACGCCAACGCCGTCGGCGTTCGACCATCGCACCGTCGCTCCGACCTCGATCGCTTCGGGCATCGTCGGCACGTGAAACGAGATCTGGACCCGACGCCCCATCGCGTACTTTGTATTCGCCGTCACCTGTGCGCCGCCCAGGGAGAGGTTCAACAACATGCAATCGTTTGGTGTTCCATCGACGATGAGCTTCACGGGCAGCGAGACGGTGTGACGAGTTTGACTGCGTTTGTCGGCCACTGTTCCCCCAGGTACACGTAATTGTAAGCGGTACGCTGGCGAACGGCACCGCAGTCGACCTGGGATCCACTCCGAAATCATGGATCCGCGCCGGCGTTTTGCACCTACCCGGGAAGGGAGTGGGCGTGAGTCGGCCTTCTCACTGCAACTTGATGTCGATGTACGCCTTCTTGCGCAGCTCCTCGACCCAGGTCTGCGTCTGCTTGTCCATCTCGCGGCGGCGGAGCTCGCGCTGCAGCTGCTCCTTCATGTCCGCGAATGGCTTCAGGTCCGAGCGCTTGATCTCGGTGACCATGAACACGTGGAAGCCCTGGGGCCCCACGACCGGCCCGCGGATGTCGCCCTTGTCCATCGCGAACACGATGGGCTCCCACTCGGGGTTGGCCATGCTGCCGCGCTGGAACCAGCCGAGCTCGCCGCCGGTCGCCTTGGTGCTGTCGTCCTCCGAGTCGGTCGCCGCTACCTTGGCGAAGTCCTCACCCGCCTTGACACGCGCGAGCGCCTTGCTCGCCTTGTCCTTGGCCTCGGCGAGCTGCTGCTCGGTAGCGTGCTCCGGCAGCTTGAACAGCATGTGGGAGAGCTTGACCGCCTGGACCTGCTCGGTGCGGCGCGCCATCTGGTCGTAGCGGGCGCGGACATCCTCGTCGGTGACCGAGACCTTCGGCGCGACCAGCTGGTTGACCGCGCGGATGCGCAGGAGCTGGCGACGCAGCTCGTGCTTGTAGTTGGCGAGCGTGTAGCCCTGGGCGGCGAGCGCCGACGCCAGACCGGCCTCATCGAGGTTGTTCTGCTGGCGGATCTCGTCGATCGCGGCCTGCACCTCGCTCGACTCGACCTCGATCTTGGAGGCCTCGGCAGCCTGGACGATCAGCTCTTCGTTGACCATCTCGTCGAGGACCTGGCTTGTGAGCTTGGCGATCCGGCGCTCGCGCTCCTTCGGATCGGCGATCTGCTGGGCCTCGCCGAGCACCGGGGTGCGGCGCGCCTCGAGCTCGCTGTTGAGGATGATCGCGTCGTTGATCACCGCGACGACGTACTCGAGCTTGACCCGCTTGCCCTTGTTGGGCGACAGCGCGCTGGTGCGCACGGGGACCTTGGCGTCGGCCTTGTCCTTGTCCTTGTCTTTGTCCTTGTCGGCGTCGGCCTTGTCGGCGTCGGCCTTGTCGGCGTCGGCCTTGGGCTGATCCTTGCCCTCGGCCTTCTCCTTCTCGGCGTCTTCCTTGGCCGCCTTCTCGGCGTCGGCCTTGCCGGCGCGCGCCGCCTTCGAAGGCTTGACGTCGGCGAGCGCGGTCGAGGCGAGCGCGCCCAGGGAAAACACGGCGAGCAACAAGCGAGAAGGACGCACGGGAATGGGACCTCGGTGAAGGGTTGCGTGGTTGCCTGCTACGGGGCGGCGGGCCGGTCGGGGCGGTCGGGTGGCACGAGCGCCCGGTCGGGCGGCCCGGAGGGAGGAAGCGTGGGGGCGGGCGCCATCGGCAGCGCCGGCAGGTCGCGGCCGTGGCCGTCGTCGGCGCCGGTCGCCTGCGACGTATCGATGCGGACCTTGGCGAGGTTGGCCTCGTTGATCTCGATCTTGGCCGCGGTCTTGAGCCCGTCGACAAAGTCCTTCTGTGCGGCCATTCGCTTGTCGCGGAACAGCTTGTTGCGGATCGCCGGCTTGGCGTCGTCGAACGACTTGGTGGTCGACTTGCGGCGCCCGGTCTGCTTGAGCACGTACCAGGTGCCGTTGCCGGCATCGACCGACGTCGACACGTCGCCGACGTTGATCAGCGCGAACGCCGCCTTGACGACGGGCGCCGGCACATCCTTGGTGGCAGCGTCGAAGTAGCGCAGGTCGCCGCCGCGCAGCTTGGAATCCTCGTCCTGGCTGTAGCGCCCGACGAGGTCGCGGAACCCCTTGTTGGTCTTGCCGGCCTCGCCGCGCGCCTCGTTGGCGACCCGGTCGGCCTGGGCGCGGTTCTTGACGATGATCGCCGAGACGCGGACCTCCTCGGGCTTGACGTACTCGGCGAGGTTGCCGTCGTAGAACGTCTTCATCTCGGCGTCGGTGATGCTCTCGGCGGTGATCTTGGCGTCGAACTCGTCGCGCATCAGCTTCTGGATCATCACCTGCTTCATCGTGCGGACGACCTCGGGATCCTTGTCGAGGCCGCGCTTGTACGCTTCCTTGGCGAGCACCTCGAAGCGCACGAGCGAATCGAGGAACTCCTTCTTCTGCTCGAGCGAGGTGTAGCGCGCGCGGATGTACGGCGACTGGCGGTTGATCCGCTCCTGGAGCTCGCCGAGCGTGATCGTCACGTCGTCGATCTTGGCGAGCGGCGCGCGGAGCTCCTCGGCGCTCTGCGGCGGCGCGGTCGGGCCTGCGCCGGCGGCGGCCTTGTCGTGGGACTGCGGGTCAGGTGCGCGCGAGCAGCTTGCGCCAGCGAGCCCGAGGGCGAGCGCGAGCGCGGAAGGGAGAAGGCAGGCGCGCATCGCGGCTGGAACCCGAGTATTCACAACAGGTTCAGGTAGCACGAGCGAGTGCGTCCAACAAGGCCCGCCGCGCGCCCGCGGGCCCTCCCGGCGCCGGCGGCGCGATGGCGTATCGGCCATCCGGGAGCTTGCGCCATCCGGCTGCGGTGAGCGCGCGTCCCACCGGGCTTGCGTCGGGGAGCGCGACCGCGACCCGCGCGCTGCTGATCTCGAGCGCGAGCGCGCCCGCGTTGCGCGCGATCGCCTTGACGCCCATCAGCTCGCCGAGCAGGACCACGTCGCCGGGCGTCGGGCCGTAGCGATCGGCGATCTCGGCCATCACCGCCTGGAGGTCGTCATCGCCCTCGACCGCCGACAGCCGCTTGTAGAGCTCGAGGCGCTGGCCCGGATCGGGGACGTAGTCGTCGGGGATGAAGCCCGGGGTCTCGATCGCCAGCTCGGGGTCGATCGCCGAGTGGATCGGGGCGCCGCCGAGCTCGGCGACCGCGGACTCGAGCATCTTGACGTACTGGTCGAAGCCGACCGCGGCGATCGATCCCGACTGCTTGGCGCCGAGCAGCTCGCCGCCGCCGCGGATCTCGAGGTCCTGCGACGCGATCTGAAAGCCCGCGCCGAGCTCGGTGAAGCGCTGCAGGGTCTCGAGCCGGCGGCGGGCCTCCTCGGTGATGTGCTCGGGCGCGGGCACCAGCAGGTAGCAGTACGCGCGGTCCTTGCTGCGCCCGATCCGGCCGCGCAGCTGGTAGAGCTGGGCGAGGCCGAACGCATCCGCGCGCGCCACGAACATCGTGTTGGCGCGCGGGATGTCGAGGCCGCTCTCGACGATCGTGGTCGCGACCAGGACGTCGAGGTCGCCGCGCACGAACTTGAGCATCACCTTCTCGAGGTGCTCGGCGGGCAGCGCGCCGTGGCCGATGCCGATCCGCGCCGACGGCACGAGGCCCTGCAAGTACTCGGTCCACTCGTCGATCGTGCGGTCGTCGTCGCGCGGCTTGGTGCGGTTCTGCGGGCGGTCCTCGTTGGGCAGCCGGTAGTCGGCGGCGCGCCGGCCGATGTTGCCGATCGTGGGGGTGATGAAGAACACCTGGCCGCCGCGCCCGATCTCGCGCTCGATCGCCTCGCGGATGGTCGCGTCGTCGAGCCGCGACACGAACGTGCGCACGGCGCGGCGGTCGGCCGGCGGCGTGGCGATGATCGACAGGTCGCGGAGGTTGGCCATCGCGAGGTGCAGCGTGCGCGGGGATCGGCGTCGCGGTCAGCGTGAGCACGTCGACCTGGGTGCGCGCCTTCTTGATCCGCTCCTTGTGCGCGACGCCGAACCGCTGTTCCTCGTCGATCACGAGCAGCCCGAGGTCCTTCCAGCGCACGTCGGCCGACAGCAGGCGATGCGTGCCGACCACCACGTCGAGCTTGCCCTCGGCGAGCTTCTTCACCGCCTCGACCTGCTCGGCCTTGCTCTGGAAGCGGGACAGCTTGCCGAGCGTGAGCGGAAAGCTGGCGAACCGCTCGGTCATCGTGCGGAAGTGCTGCTCGACGAGCACCGTGGTCGGAGCCAGGATGCACGCCTGCTTGCCGCCCTGCACGGCGCGGAAGATCGCGCGCAGGGCGACCTCGGTCTTGCCGTAGCCGACGTCGCCGCACACCAGGCGGTCCATCGCGCGCGGCGCCTCCATGTCCGCGAGCACGGCCTCGATCGCCGCGGCCTGATCGGGCGTCTCGTCGAACGGGAACGTCGCCTCGAGCTCGCGGAAGCTGTCGTCGGCGGGCGGGAAGCGATGGCCGGGCAGGGCGGCGCGCTGCGCGTAGAGCTGGAGCAGCTCCTCGGCGAGCGCGCGCACATGCCGCGCGACCTTGCTGCGCGTGACCTCCCAGGTCTGGCCGCCGAGCTTGTCGAGCTTGGGCGCATGGCCCTCGGCGCCGACGTAGCGCTGGACTTCGCCGAGCCGATAGACCGGCAGGTACAGCGTGCCGCCGTCGTACTCGAGCTGCAGCGTGTCGATCTCCTGAAGCTGGGGCGGCGCCGCGCCGACGGCCGTGCTTGCGAGCAGCGACGTCGCGCCGACCGCGAGTCGCTTGAGCCCATGGTAGCGGCCCACGCCGTGCCGCTGGTGGACCAGGTAGTCGCCGGCTGCCAGCTGCGAGAAGTCGCTGACGCCGCCGAGCAGCGCATCCTTGGCGCGCTTGCGCTTGGCCTGCGCATGGTGCGTGCGCTGGCCGAACACGTCCGCCGCGGTGACCACGGCGATGCCGTCGCGCGATGACGCGAAGCCATGCGCCGGTGTGCCGGCCACCAGGGTCACGCCGTCGACCGAGCCGGGCCGCTCCCCGGGCGCCGCGAGCCGGACATCGACGCCGCGCGCCGCGAGCACGCCGAACAGCCGATCGCTGCGGCTCTGCGCGCCGTTGCCGGGGCCTATAACCGCATGGCGGAGTTTGCGACCGTCCAACTTCGCGTCGCGGAGGCGGC
>DATIPJ010000966.1:0-4937 GCA_035472155.1 Kofleriaceae bacterium | reverse complement strand
AGACCATCACCGACCCGCGCCGGCTGCGCGAGGAGCTCGAGGCGGCCGGCAGCGGCGAGGCGCACGCGGCCGATGGCGCGGACGCGAAGGCCGCTTGCGCGCGCCAGGACGGAGAGGTTGTCGCGCGCTGCGAGCAGGCGATGGTGGTGGATGGTCGCGAGGCGCAGCGCGCGGTCGCCGACGACCAGCGCGAGGTCGGCGCCGCCGGCGATCACGCCCTCGACGAACAGGAGGTTCCAGCCCGCGGGCCGCAGCTCGTCGGGGGTGGCATCGTGCGCGGCGACAGCGGCGAGCTGTTGCTCGAGCGGTGTTCTCCAGCGCGCCTCGAGCGTCGGGTGATCCCAGCGCGCCGGCTCGCTGGCGCGCACGGCGCGCACGCGCTGGCCCGCACCGAGGCGGCCATCGGCGGAGGCGGTCGCATCGGAGAGGAAGAGGCCCGCGCGCGACAGCTCGCGGTGGGGCAGTACGGCGTCGCCGAGGCCCGCGGCGGCGTCGTAGGCACCGGCTGCGCGGCCGACGTCGCCGGGCGCGATGTCGGAGCGCGTGTAGATCGCGCCGCGCTCGTCGAGAAGATAGGTCGCGGCGCCGGCATAGCCGCTGCGCGCGACGACGGCCTCGGTGAACAGCCCGCGCACGTGGAGGCTGCCGATAGACTCGTAGTCGCGCCGCGCCGTGCCCACGAGCGATGGCGCGGAGTCACCCGCAGCGAGTCGCCAGGCGACGGCGAGGGCGTCGCGCAGGTCTGCGGTGAGTACACCGAGGGAGAACTCGGGTCGATCGCCGCGCAGGTCGCGGATCGAGCGCAGCACGCGGGTTTGCGCCGCGGCCAGTCGATGGAGTCCGACGTTGCGGCACGTATGAATGGATCGCAGTAGCTCCGCCTGGGCGAACGCACCGCTGGCCTCCGCGCCGGTCGCGAGCAACTCTGCGCACATGGCGAATGCGCGGCGCGCCTCGTCGGTCGCCGAGCTCGCGGCGCTCGACGACCTGCGCGCAACTGCGCCCGTCGATGAGACGCGCGCGCCGGTCGCAGAACGACGCGCCGCTGGATCGGTCGAGGAGTGACGTTTCGACCCGCTCGTCGAAGGTTGGCCCGTGGAAGAGCCCGGTAACGAGCGACGCGCCGACGCGCTGGGCGTGGTCACGGCACTCGGAACGGTCGACCCGCTCGGAACGGTCGATCCGCTCGGTCCGCTCGGAACGGTCGACCCGTTCGGTCTGCTCGGAATGGTCGACCCGCTCGGCGCGGTCGAGGCGTTCGGCATCGTCGGCGCTCCGAGCGCGATCGATGGCCTTGAGCGGTGCAACGCATCGTATGGGCTCGGTGCATCGAGCTCAGGCGTTGGGTCCGCGTCGGGCGGCGCGTTCGCGTCGGTCGGTGCGTCTGCGTCGGTCGGTGCCTCAGCCTCGTCCGGCGCGTCCGCACCGGCCGCTGCGTCCGCGGTAAGCGCGTCGTCCTCTGATGCGGCAACCACGATGGCGTCGGCATCGGTGTCCGACGATCCGCCATCGAGGTCGATGAGCTCCGCGAGGTCAAGGACGGCGACGACGGCCGCGATGTGGAGGCATCGGGGCTGGAGCAGACACGAGCATCGGATATCGGTGGGCTCGTCGATGATGTTTGCCAGGGTGACGAGGTCGCCCTTGTCGGTCTCGACGGTCCAGGCGCCGTCGTGCTCGGCCCAGGTCCAGCGCTCGGCGAGGCGCGGGTCGGCGTCGAGCTTGCGGATGAGGCGCGCCGGGATCTGCGCGGTCAGGTCCGCGGCGGTGGCGGGTGCGATCCGCGGCTTCATCGGATCTGGTCTCCGACCCAGCGGGCGAGCTCGAGCGGGGTGAGGGCGGCGATCGGCATGCCCGCGCCCGCGACTTGCTCGGCGATCTGGACCTGGTAGCGCGGGGCGCCGCGGTCGTCGAGGGCGGCGAGGCCGAGGCAGGTGACGCCGGACTCGACGACCGCACGGACCTCGCCGACGAGGGCCTCGACGGCATAGCCCTCCTCGAAGTCGGAGACCACGACCACGAGGGTGCGGCGCGGGACGGCCGCGAGCTCGCGCGCGTAGCGCAGGGCCTTGGCGATGTGCGTGCCGCCGCCGACGGCGACCTCGAGGAGGAGCGCGAGCGGGTCGGTGACGTGCGCGCTGAGGTCGACGACCTCGGTCGCGAACGCGAGGAAGCGGACGGTGATCCATGGGACGGCGGAGAGGATCGCCGCCATCATCGCGCTGTAGATGACCGAGGGCTCCATCGACCCGGAGACATCGACGACGAGGACGATGTTCCAGTCGAGGTGGCGGCGGCTCTTTTGCTTGAAGTAGAGCCGCTCGGGGATGAGGCTCACGCGGTCGCCGTCGATGCGGGCGCGCGCGAGGTTGGCGGCGACGGTGCGCGGCAGGTGCAGCGCGGAGGTCGGGCGGCGGGTCGCGCGCGGCGAGGGCGCGCCGTGCAGCGCGGGCCGCACGCGCACCGCGAGCTCGCGCACCAGCTCGTCGACGATGCGGCGGATCAGCGCGCGCAGCCGGTCGAGCTGGGCCTCGCCGAGGCCGCCCTTGAGCGAGAGCATCTGCTGGAGGAGCTCGACCGAGGGCGTGACCTGGCCCGGGTCGAGCTCGAGGAGCGCGCCCACGCGGCCCGCGGCGGCGGCCTTGGCGGCGACCTCCTCGAACACGCGCGCGCCGAACAGGGCCTCGATGTCGTCGCGCCAGGCGCGCACGGTCGGGTAAGCGGCCTCCTGGCCACCGCCGCCGCCCAGCTCGTCGCGCGAGCCCTCGCCGTGGCCCTGGCCGTAGAGCTCGTCGAGGGCGCGTGCTGCGCTGGCTGCACGCGGCTGCATCCGCGCGCGCTCCTGGCCGAGGATCAGCCGCCAGCGGTCGCGCACCGCGATCTCGTGATCGGGCGCAGTTGGGCGCGCCACCGGTGCGGCGCGATCGGCGAACGCGGCGAGCGCGGGCCGTGGGATGCCTGCCATGGCGTCACGGCCGGCGCGATCGGCCGCGGCGGCGATCGCCATGCGCTCGGGGGCGATCGCGGTCATCACATCGAGGCCGTGGCCGCGCGCGTCGGTCTCGCCCAGGCGATCGCCGAGGACGCGCAGGAGGCGCCGGCGCGATGCCGCCGAGAGCACCTCGAAGCCATCGCGCAGCGCGGCGACCCGAGCGAGGAAGTCGGCGTCGGGCAGCTGCTCGACGCGCGCGATCAGCCCGTCGAGAAACACCGGCGCGGCCTCGAACAGCGGCCCTGCGACGGTCAGCGATCCGCGCAACCGGCTGGCGAGCCGCTTGCGGCCATCTGCATCGACAGCGGCGTCGAGCCAGCCGCCGATCGCGATGCCGAGCGCCTCGGGTGGCTCGGCGCCGATCAGCACGTGCACGACGGCGGCGGCGCCGCTGATCACCGGCGTGCCGGTGCGAACGAGCTCGCCGATCGACCAGCGCAGCCGCCCATCGCCGAGCTCGGCGTGCTCCGGGCGATCGAGGACGCGCACCAGCTCGGCGAGGGCGCGCGCATCGTCGATGGACTCCGAGCCCGCAAGCCCGAGCACCGACGCGACCGCCGCCGCCAGCACGGCCGGTCGGTCGACGATCCCCACGAGGCGGTTGGGCGCCGGCGCGTCGCGAGCCTCGGCGTCGGGCGGCGCACGGTCCACCGGATCCGGCGCACCGCTCGCATCGGCATCCGGTTGCGCATCCTCGTCGCGCCGCACGCGGTCCTTCGATGCCGGCGCATCGCGCGCATCCGATGGATGGAGCGCTCGCGGAACGCCCTCGCGTGAACCCGCGACGGCAGGCGGTGGGAAAGCGTCGATCTCGCCGGGGATGGCGTCGCCCGCGGCGGGCAAGCCGACGACGTGGCCGGCGAGGATGCGGTCGATCAGCGCGACGAGGGCGATCAGCTCGGCGAGGCCGGCGTCGGCGAGGCGGGGGCCGGCGAGCTCGGCCAGCCACTCGGCCGCGAGGTCGCCCGCGCCTGCGTCGGCCGCGATGTCGGTCAGCGCGATCAGGAGGGCGGGCCCGAGCCGGTCGCCGGTGGCAAGGCGGGCTCGCTCGGCGCGCAGCGCACCGGCGGCGGCCTGGCGCAGGGTCACGCCGCGCAGGCCGGCGAGCTCGATCATCGCCTCGCTGGCGGGGGTCATCTTGATCCGCCAGACGATGGTGAGGGTCTCGACCCCGCCGGCCGCCATCGAGGGAATCTCGGTCGCGTACGGCACGCCGCAGGCGCGCAGACGGCAGAGCGCCACGTGGCGGCGTCGGTCGAGCCGCGAGCGCAGTGGGTCGAGGCGGATGTCCTCGGGCTCGAGCATCTGCGCCGCCGGCAGCCGCAGCTCGGTGAGCAGCGCGGTGACGTGCGGCCCCAGGCCCGAGCGCGGCGTGCCCTCGGCGAGCCGGCCGCGCCGCCCGCCGACGAGAACTTGCCCCATCGCGCGCGCGACGACGCGCCCGCGGCCGAGCAGCTCGCCCTGGGTCAGCGCGCTCTGGACTGCCTCGACGAGCTCGCGCCGCCCCGGTGCCGCGAGCCCGCGCAGGCGCGCGAGCGAGAGCGCGACATCGGCGGCGGCGTGCGCATCGGGGACGCTCGCCGGCAGACCGCGCGCGCGGATCGCCCGCGTGATCTCGACCAGGCATGCCGCGACCAGCCCGCCGACATCGCCGCCATCGCGCAGCGTCTGCCAGAGGCGCTGCTGCCACATCGGATCGCGAATGCCCGCCGGGTAGCCCGAGCGCTCGTCGAGCAGCTCGAAGCCGTACGGGATCAGCGACGAGACCAGCTCGACCGGCGTGGCTTCGGCCGCAGGCGGCGGGTGCCACAGCCGCGGCTCGGGGAGCAGCGCCGCCGCATGAAACGCGCCGACGATCGCGGCGACAGGCCCGCCATCACCGTCGCGCGCGATCCGCGCCAGCTCGCCGCGCATGAAGACCTCGCGCGCGCGGTCGAGCGCACCC